>JACDEP010000047.1 GCA_013816325.1 Methylotenera sp. | reverse complement strand
TAATAGTTCTTTTTGTGTGGTAATAAAAAAGTCAGGCATCATCGCTCAGTGAAAGCATGTGCTTTGGCTTTAAGCACTGGTTTTAATAAGTAAGAAAGTATAGTTTTTTTACCAGTCAATACATCTACCTGGGCAACCATGCCGGGGATAATTGGCAATCCTTTTCCAAGACTCGATTTTAAAGTACGTACTCGCACCAGGTAATAAGCATTGCCTTTTTCATCTACGGTAGAGTTTGGTGAGATGCTTTCTACCATGGCATCTAATGTGCCATAGACGGTATAGTCATAAGCGGTTAATTTAACGACAGCAGGCTGGTTCGGCCGTAAAAAAGCAATATCCCGGATCTCGATCTTTGTTTCTATCACCAAGGCATCATCCAAAGGCACTAGCTCCATCACTTCCTTACCCGGTTGGATAACGCCACCAATAGTGTTGTAATAGATTTTATTGATTTTGCCTTTTACCGGCGACTTAAGGGTTGATTGTTTCACTTTATCGCTAAGCGCAACGCTGGTTTCAGTTAGTGAGCCAAGCTTAGCCGAGGTGTCGTTTAATTCCGTACGCACTTTATTTCTGAATGCCTGGTCAACTTCACTAATCTTTCGCCTTGCTTCACTGATAGCAGATTGAATCCGGGAGAGCTGCGCCCGCGACTGGTCAATGTCGCCCTTTGCGCGATTGACTTCTCTTTCCAGCTTTAAGATATCGATTTCAGATACTGCACCACTAGCGAGTAAAGGTTTATTTGCTGCCAACTCCTTAGAGGTAGAATCATAAGTTTTCTCAGCAAGCTCTTTCTTGAACTGCACTTCTGCAAGCTCTTTTTCACGCTGTTCCATCTGGTCGCGAGAGATACTAATACTAGAAGCAAGCTCTTCTTTGCTAGATTGATATAAGGCATATTCCTGAGCGTACAACTCCGGTTCTTGTTTTTGCACTTCTGGAGGCGGGGTGAATGCGCCGCCTGTAGCTAATGCCTGTAGCCTCGCTTCTTTAACAAGCAATGACATGTATTGGGATTGATTTTCACGTAATGAAGAGACCGCCCTTGTTTCATCAATCCGAATTAAAGGAGTACCTTGCGCTACGGTATCACCTTCTTTTACCAGGATTTCCGTCACAATACCACCATCCAAAGACTGAATGATTTGCAATTGCTTCGAAGGAATCACCCTACCTTCGCCACGCGTCACTTCATCCACTTCAGCAAAGTAGCCCCATATAATCAGGCCAAATAAAATAATGGCGATCCAGTACAACAGTTTTTTTGCACGACGAGGAGATTGCTCAATGAGCATCATATCGGCCTCTTCGTCCCAAGGAATATCTTCACTAGTCTTATTAGAGACTAACTTTTCCAGAAGGTGGTTAATAGGTTTGGTAAGCCAGTTACGTCTGGTGTAAAAAGCCTGTACATTCCCTAAGAATTTAAATAAGCCCTGACTCATAGGGCTTTACCTATTTTTCCTGAACGTAACGCTTCAATGATCTGTTCTTTTACGCCATCCGCCACTATACGGCCACTATCAATCACTATGATCCGCTGTGCTAAATCAAACAAGGTTGAACGGTGAGATATCAAGACTACTGTTTTACCTTGAGTAGCCGTAATCAGGCGCTTTTTAATGAGCTCTTCGCCGGAGTGATCCATCGCACTGGTCGGTTCATCGAATAAGAAAATGGCAGGCTTATTAATCATTGCCCGGGCAATACCCACACCCTGTCTTTGCCCACCAGATAATGTTTCGCCACGCTCTCCTACCAGCATGTCATAACCTTTAGGATGTGTATTAACAAACTCAGCAATGCCGCCAATTTGAGCGGCTTGCAGGATATCTTCACCTGAAACAAATTGGGCGGCAATGGCAATATTGTCCCTCATGGTTCCATAGAATAATTGTGTATCCTGCTGCACATAACCAACACAACGACGCAATTCCGCAGGGTCTATCTGGCGGGTGTCCACACCATCAACCAAAATCGCCCCCGCAGTAGGCTGGTAAAGGCCTAATATCAAACGATGGATAGTGGATTTACCTGAGCCCATTCTGCCAAGCAAAGCTACATGCTCACCCGCTTTGATCTTAAAGGATACATTTGTAAGTGCTTCGACTTCTGAGCCCGGATAACTGAACGAAACCTCACGGAACTCGATATCACCGGTGAACGTACTACGTGATAAAAAATTAGCATCAATGGGCCGTTCAACCGGATTTTCCATCATGGTATTAAGCGCTTCTAAAGAGGTAGAGGCCGTATGGTATTGAGTCATGAGCCCTGCCGCTTGGGAGATTGGCGCTAACGCACGGCCTGCCAGCATGGTGCATGCAATCAAGCCACCCATCGTGAGATCACCTTTGATGACAAGGTATACACCTAACAATATCAAACTGATATTGATTAACTGGGTGATAGCATTCGCGGTATTGCTGATGGAGATTGAAAGCAATTTTAATTTTCCGCTTACCTCTGTCATGTAAGCAGCACTTTTCTCCCATTTGCGTTGCATCTGCCCTTCTATGCCCAAAGATTTAACAGTTTCTAAGCTGACTAGACTTTCAATCAGGGTAGAGTTTCTTAAAGCGCTAGCACGATACATGGTTTCAGATAGCTCGTGCATCTTGGTTTGTACACTGAATGAATAGATTAAGATAATCAATGAACCAATAAGAACCGGGATTATCATTGGTAAAGAAATCCAAGCCATGACTACAATGAATATCAATGCAAACGGGATATCGATAAAGGTTGTAATCGTGGCCGAAGTAATGAAATCACGAACGGTTTCAAATGAGCGCAAATTAGACGCGAATGAACCTACTGACATGGGACGCTTTTCGAGCCGAACACCTAGCACCTGCTCCATAATAGTCGCGGATAATTTATTATCGATACGGTGACTAGCCCAATCAAGAAAATAACCTCGCATAGTGCGTAATACCAAGTCCCCTAAAATAATCAGGGATATACCGATTACCATGACCCATAAAGTTTCAATCGAACGGTTGGGCACAACACGATCGTACACATTCATGGAAAAAAGCGGCATCGCCAGTGCAAATATATTGATCAGGAAAGCAGCAACCATGACATCGCCGTAGATTCTGCTATTTTCAGCTAGCGCGCCCCAGAACCAATGCCGATTGCGTACCTTTCCCACGGCAGGTGTGCGTTGATCAAATATAAACTTAAGTTTGGCAGTTAAGGTGAATCCGCTATAGCGCTCCATAAGTTCTGCCACCGGGACTTGTACCTCCACTTCTCCCAGCTCAGGAAATATTACCCGGGCATTTTTCCGCTCGGCATCCCAACCTAGCAACATGCACGCCTCTTCATTTTTGAGTAGCAAAACAGCTGGTAAGAACTCTGCATTAATCCTGTCAAAAGGTTTTTTGAGAATTTTGCTTACGAGATTGGCGCGTTCAGAAGCACGCTTGAATAGCGCAGGTGTTAATTTTCCATCTCTGAGTGGTAGGCCAGAAACAAGCGCGTCTTTAGTCATTGCTACGCCGTTCATTTGGCACAATAACATTAGGCACTCTAGTAAAGTGTCAGTGTAATCCGGCTTGATATTCGGCGTTGGATTATTTGGCTCAGGTATATTTTTCAGTAAATTTTCCACTATTCTGACTTTATTGGTTTTAGTTGCTATTCACAATGTGTTTACTAACAGTTCTCAAAATATATAACGCCTAGTGTATCACTACAGATTGCTATATTAGCAAACAATTATTTGCATAATAACTGGCATACGTCCTCATTATTACTTGTTAAATGATTAATTTTTGTAAACTAAATTGCCAGCGCAAACTGACGAATTTCTTGAAAGCAACCCTAAACTTTTTTGATCAAACTATATGGTTGAAATATTTATAAACTAAATCTAGTCGGCTGTAGTAAACGGCTTCAAAAAAAATCTTAACTACAATCTACGACTTAATAAATTTAGGCAGAAAAAGAACCAACTTTTAAAGAACAGGTCTGAATTCATAGGGTTTTTTAGCGATTATGAATGATTGTTACCTGTAAAAAGTACCAGCTTAATATCGGTTGTAATCGGTTACACAAGGGATTATATTGAATCAAAACAACATATGTGAACACGACTAGAACCCTGCTTCTATATATTGTTTATGCATGTATTCATACGTTCAATTCTTTTAGCACCGGCAAAGTATGATTGCTTAATAATTACAGGCTTTGGTTTTTTTCGCGGTGATGCAGAAGGGACTAGATAAGCTATGAGGCAAATTTCCACTTTGGCAGTAAAGCCTTTGTTATTCCCCCGTCTTATTGCAATTTGGGTACTCATCATCAGCCTTATCGTTCTAGTAGGCTGGGTAATCGATAATAGCCTTTTTAAGAGCTTCCTTCCCAACAGCGTAGCAATGAAAGCTAACACCGCCATTGGTTTTGCCTTTACTGCCATTTCATTATTTATTTTAAGCCAAAGCAGTTCAAAGCCATCATCCAATATAGGCCAGTTCTTTGCCTTAATCACGCTAGGCTTAGGTATTGCCACTCTTGCTGAGTTTTGGATCCAGGTGAATCTAGGCATAGATCAAATATTATTTATTGACATCCACGATCCATATGGCCTGCCTGGACGCATGTCCTTTTATACTGCAATCGCATTTTCCTCCATCGGCATTGCATTATTTTTACAGCCTTACGCAAGGTTATGGTGGCTAGTCAGAATAGCTGCTTTAGCTGTTACTTTTATCGGAGCATTGTCCGCGCTGACTTATATCTGGAATGTTAGCGAGTTTATTTCCAATATTAAAATGAAGCCGCCAGCCGCTAATACAGCACTGGCTTTATTCTTATTAGGCATTGGTACTTTGTCAATCAATCCTCGGCCCAATCAACAAGCCGATGACTTAGGTTATAAACCTAACCAAGTTGAAATAAAAATATTAGCTGGGTTTGTTAGCGCTTTAATATTACTAATGGTCGGTGGCGGTTTTACATATCAATCGGGTGTAAATTTTTCCCAATCAGACAAATGGGTAAAGCATAGCCAAACAGTCCGCTCCGAAATCGCTCATCTTCACGCTACTATTTCCGATATCCAAGCTGCCTACCTGACTCGTCTGCTCATTCACCAAAAACAGTACGATGAGACTTATGCGGCTTATCTCAAAGAATCTACTGCTAGGACAGACAGGCTGGCTGCACTTGTTGCTGACAATCCACAGCAGTTACAAAACGTTAATAATTTGAAAATGCTTATCGCAACTAGGCTAGAAGTGCTTGAAAGAATCAAGGGTACAGACAACGCTGTGACATTGAGCCCGGAAGGACCGCAAATCGTCCAGAAAATCCGTGAGCTAATGAGCCATATGGATGCCATTGAAATCCAGCTATTGAATGAACGAGAAGCGTCCGCTGCGCGTAATCAACAAATTACACTTTATTGGCTATTCGGGACATTATGCTTGGCAACGACATTATTTGCCATGCTGTTCAGCAATATACGGTCTGAAATGGCCAAACGTCTAGAGATTGAAATAGCACTTGGTCGTAGCGAGAAACGTTTACGGACTATGCTAGAGATAAGTCCTATTTCCGTACGAATTGTACGTCATAGTGATTTAAAAGTCTTATTCGTTAACCAAGCTTTCGCCAACATGATCCATAGCAATATGGATGAGGTGGTCGGTATTAATCCTGCTCAGTTTTATGATAATCCCCAAGACTTGCGAGAGGTATCTGAAGAGCTAGCAAAAGACCAACCGGTAATCAACCGCATGCTGGCGCTTAAAGACGTAAATGGTCACAAGTTCTGGGCACTTAGTTCCTTGTTCAATATGGATTATGAAGGGGACGAATCTAATGTGGGCTGGTTCTATGATGTGACTCCAATTATAAGGGCGCAGCAACAAGCTGAAGAGGCCAATCAATCTAAGAGTGACTTTCTCGCCAATATGAGCCACGAGATTCGCACTCCGATGAACGCAATCATTGGCTTGTCACATTTATGTTTGCAGACGGCCCTGAATGATAGACAAAGGGGTTATGTATCGAAAATGCATTATTCAGCCCGCGCCCTACTTGGCATCATTAATGACATTCTAGACTTTTCCAAAATAGAGGCTGGTCGGCTGGAGTTAGAAAATACCGATTTCAACCTACAGACTACCCTAGCGAATATAGATTCGATCATCGGCCATCTTGCCCGTGAGAAAAATCTGGATTTCGAATTCGCTGTAGATTCTAACGTACCTAAATTCTTATTTGGCGATGCCACTCGGTTAAGGCAAGTTCTGTTAAACCTGGCCGGAAATGCCGTGAAGTTCACCAAAACCGGCTCAGTAAAAATTATGGTTTCCCTACGTCGCAAAAAGAAAGACAAGGTAGAAGTACAGTTTGTTGTTCGTGATACTGGTATCGGATTATCTGCTGAACAGATTGACCATTTGTTCAAACCATTTACTCAAGCTGATAGTTCTACTAGTCGTAAGTTTGGTGGCACTGGGCTAGGATTAGCAATCTGCAAAAGATTGGTTCAAATGATGGATGGCGACATTTGGATTGAAAGTAAGCCCGATGAAGGCAGTGACTTCAAGTTTACCGCTAAATTTGGTATAGGTAATGAAGCCAGCAACAGTGAAGATGATTCAGAAACATTTCCAATAGCTCGCCAACACCTCCTTAACAAACACATATTATTGGTTGAGGACAATCCCTTCAACCAGCAAGTCGCTAAAGAACTTTTAGAAAATATAAGCGTTAACGTAACAGTAGCCAATAATGGTCAAGAAGCCTTGTTGGAACTGGGTAAAAAAACTTTCGATATAGTTTTGATGGATGTGCAAATGCCCGTAATGGATGGTTACGAGGCAACACGTCAAATACGTGCAACACCTGAGCTATCATCGCAATGCGTGATTGCCATGACAGCCAATGCCATGGCAGAAGATCGCCATCGCTGTTTATCTGCAGGAATGGATGACTTTATTACCAAACCCATTATGCCAGAGCATTTATACCAGACGTTAGCCAAATGGGTCACTAACGACATCACCAACCCTGTCGGTGACGATTTTATTGCAGTTACACCAAAAAACTCTGCTATTAATCCGGATCAAGATAAAAGTTTAGGCAAGGATAAAATTTCTAGCGACTCAAAATTACAGGCTACGCTTGATACTGATAAAGAGTCATCTAATATCCAGTCCAATAATGACCAAGCTAATGAAGATCAACCCAAACAATATCAACATGCTACTGCCGATAAATGCATAGATTTAAGCTATTTGAATCAGATCGCATTTAATGACCCCGTAAAAGTACGTAAGTTTGCTTTGATTTTTTTAGAGTCATCAATGGAAACCTTAGCGGAAATGGAAAAAGCTTTTATCAAGGATGATGTAACGAGCATCAGCCAGCAGGGCCATAAACTCAAATCTTCAGCAAGGGCTATTGGGGCAATTGCCTTAGCAGAAAAATGTGAAATTATGGAGCAAGCTGGAAAAATCAACGATCTAGCTACGATACAAAAACTATTGCCAGAGCTGGCATCAGATTTGCATAAAATAACGCTACAAATAAAGCAAGCCGTATCAGCAAACTTTGATTAATAACAAAATCAATAGGACATTCCAATGACTGAAAAAATTATATTACCTAATATCATTAAATCATTGCGCGTCCTTTTGATTGATGACGATATTTTTATGCTTAATTTATTGGAGGAAATGTTAAAAAGTCTAGGATTTACAGACATTACAACAGCCTCTGAGGGTCGTGGGGCATTAGCAATTATAGATAATACGCACCTAAGGCCTATGCAATTGTTAATTTGTGACCTGAAAATGCCTGGCATGGATGGTATAGAGTTTTTCAGGCATCTTGCTGCAAGAAGATTTTGTGGCTGGATGATCGTTTCTTCAGGATCTGATCCGCGAATATTAAAAACAGTGGGCAACCTACTGCAAGCGCATCACTTACGGTTTTTAGATATTATGCAAAAGCCTATTCGAACCTCCGATCTGCTTTCTGCCTTAACAAAACTCAAAGACTCTGTTCCTAATGCTACAAATAGTTTTGATTTGCAAATGCTGTCGCCGGCTGAAATAAAAACAGGACTAATTGAAGATCATGTTGAAACCTATTTTCAGCCGCAAATCTCTCTTTCAGATGGGAAAATCACTGGTGCTGAGTGTCTGGCTCGTTGGCGCCATCCTACCAAAGGCTTAGTACCTCCTGTAGCGTTTATTTCAGTAGCAGAAGAGCACGATTTGATTGATGATTTAACCATGGCTGTATTTCGTAAAGCAATGCAATGCCAAGGAGAATGGACACGTCAAGGTCATGAGCTAAAAATATCGGTTAATCTTTCCATGAATAACTTAGAACGTCTAGATTTGCCCGAACAGTTTGCGGATATCACACGGGAAGAAGGTGTGAGCATCCGTAATGTCATGCTGGAAATGACAGAAAGCCGTTTGATGAGTAACCTGGCTGCTAGCCTTGAAATCATAACTCGCCTGCGTTTAAAAGGTTTTGGCTTGTCCGTGGATGATTTCGGTACTGGTTATTCCAGTATGGAAAAATTGAACCTTCTCCCGTTTAATGAGCTTAAGGTAGACCGTGCATTTGTATTTGGCGCAGCAGGAGATGCCGCTGCTCGTGCGATTTTAGATTTAAGTGTGCAAATGGGTCGTGCTTTAGATATGCGTATAGTCGCCGAAGGGGCTGAAACCCAAGAGGATTGGGATTTAGTGACGGCCTCAGGCTGCGATGAGATGCAAGGCTACATTATTGCCAAACCAATGCCAGCTAATGAATTTATGTATTGGAAAAAACATTGGGATGCCAGTGTACGAGATGGCGTAATTACTCCATTGCATTGAATGAATTGCATTAATCAATTGCAAGACTAATTTGTATCAGCCAGCATGGCCAATAATTTTATTAGCTAAGTTCCAGCACGCTATCGAAACTGACGTCCAGATGTACGCTACCGACTGTTAGCTGCATTTTCACCGGTAACTTCTCGGTACCTTTTAAATGACCGTCTGCCATGGCTCTTGCTACCGCCTGTTCAATCTCATGTTGAGAGGACACCCCTACCATTTTCAGGAATTTTCTAATGCTCATATTGAAAGTTTCTGCATCCATTGTAATCTCCTGTGTCATTAAGCAAAAATTTTATAGGCCCAAAGCCGCTGGGCAGTTGGCTACTGTATCCCATATCCGGTTTACATCTGATGCATCTGCATATTCTTCCGGAATTCTACCTGTCTTAAAAAGACAATAGGTTGGGGTGCCTATATACAGTACACCATCCAGATCAAACAATATGTCTTTAATATTGTGAATATGTTGTCATTTTTTTATCCTAACAACATAACTAATGTGGGAGATAAATCTATAACCACAACCCTATTGTTAGTCTGGATAGACTATACAGTTATTTCAAAAAATAAATAATGATAGTGGCATCACCCTTTTGATGGAGTTTCCCATGAAACGTTTAATCAATATTGGTTTTTTGTTCTGCCTTTTCATTTCTGCCCAAGTACGTGCTAGTCCAATCCTCACTGGTGACGTTTCGTTTGACAACATTACCCATTTGTACACCTACACCTACACAATAGACACCACGCAAAATGCCACTATCACCGAACTTAGTATTGTGCAGAATTTAGGAACTAATTTTAGTGAACCTTCACCGATTTCGCATACGCAGCCAGACGGTTGGAACTTTGTTAACTCAGTAGGAGGTATAAGCGAGCCTGGAGAACACCATATTTTTGGCTCATATTGGGCATGGCAAAATTTTGCCTCCGTGGGTAACAATGAGCTGCTCACCTTTTCTTTTACCACCGAACGTGGGGTAAATACTACTCCAGAAAATAATTACTTTATGTTTGACCCGTACGGAACTTCAGGAACCCCTGCATTTCCAGGCGTTATTGTTGGCAAGGTGGTGGGACCTGAATTTGTGACCATCAATGAGGTACCAGTTTCCACAATCCCGGAAAATGAAACTTATGCGCTCATGATGGCCGGTTTAGGCATTGTAGGTTTTATGGCCCGACGCAATTCAAAACGAAGTGATAGCAGCATATAAAAAAGATTTGATTTAGAGTTAAATACGCTCGATTGGGAATTGATGGAGGCGCGAGCCGGAGTCGAACCGGCCTAAACGGCTTTGCAGGCCGCGGCATAACCGCTTTGCTATCGCGCCATATGAATCGAGTAATTGGCAATTAAGATTATACCAATTACTGAATTATTTGCTGAAACTAAAACGGCGAAGCATGTATGCATTCGCCGTTTTTGCGATTTGATTAACGTTTATTTAGATGCCAGCCTAATATTAATCAAATCAAATTTGGAGCGGGAAACGAGGCTCGAACTCGCGACCTCAACCTTGGCAAGGTTGCGCTCTACCAGCTGAGCTATTCCCGCGTTGTTGTTACGTTGTGTCGTCGTTAAGACAGGCGCCATTTTAGCGATTTTCAGCAAGCTGTCAAGGCTAAATGACACTCTTATTACTTATTATTTATTTGCCCTAATTTTTGGTAAAGCTGCTTTCAAATAATAAGCCATTGATAGCAACGTTAAAAATGCTGCCAAGGCAATTAGCCACTGCCCAATAATTTTTATTTCAAAAGTGCCGATGTTATCCCAGTAAAGCAGAAACAAAATCGCGATCATCTGTGCAGCGGTTTTTATCTTGCCTATCATGGCGACTCCCACGCTTTTGCTCTGTCCTTCGCCCGCCATCCATTCGCGTAAAGCGCTAATGGCAATTTCACGGCCAATGATAATCAAGGCGATAATCGCGCCTACACGTTCAAATTCTACTAACACCAATAATGCCGCTGCCACCATAAGTTTATCGGCTACCGGGTCCAAAAAAGCACCGAACGCAGAGGTCTGGTTGAGCTTGCGAGCTAAATAGCCATCTAGCCAATCGGTAAAGGCTGCAACTCCAAAAATCGTTGTGGCAGTAAGGTTTACCCAATGGTTCGGCAATCCGTCTATGCTAACAGCAACAAAATTCTGTGCATCAGTTGGTATATAAAAAACACCCACAAATACCGGTATCAGCAAAATACGCAGCCATGTCAACATGGTAGGGATGTTGCATATCATTTAGTGAAGTTCTCCATATATCTTTTCTGCCAGGCTATGGCTAATTCCTTCAACCTTGGCTAGTTCATCAATACTAGCACTTTTTACGCCGTCTAAGCCACCAAAGCGCGTCAATAGCGCCTTGCGGCGTTTTGCGCCTATACCCTCTATATCCTCCAGACTAGAATGTAATCGCGCCTTGGCGCGCTTGGCTCGATGTCCAGTGATGGCGAAACGATGTGCTTCATCGCGTATCTGCTGCAAAAGGTGCAAACCCCTATTGTCTTTTTCCAAGTTAAGCATTTCGCCGGTGTCAGAAAATATCATGGTTTCCAAACCGGGTTTACGCTCTTCACCTTTAGCGATACCTACCAATAAAATATCTTCCAACCCTACTTCCTGCATCACATCAATTGCGATACCTAACTGACCTTTGCCGCCGTCGATAAATATTAAATCCGGCCGCACGCCTTCGCCCGCTGCCACTTTTTTATATCGGCGCGTCAACACGTCGCGCATCGCAGCATAATCATCACCTGGCGTAATGCCACTGATATTGTAACGGCGATATTCGCTATTCTGCATATCGCCACGGTCGAATACTACGCAGCTCGCCACAGTGGCCTCGCCCATCGTATGGCTGATATCGAAGCATTCAATACGCTCAGTACTCTCCGGCAAACGTAGCGCCTCGCGCAATGCAAGAAGTTTCTCAGTCTGATTAGCGGAAGTAGCAGCGCGCTGGCTTAAAGCTAACTCGGCATTGGTCTGGGCCATCTTCAGCCAGACGCGTTTATCGCCTATGGCATTCGTATTGATACGCACCTTGCGGTTGCACTGCTCGCTTAGCACTTCTTCAAGCGTATCGGTTTCAATTTTGACGCCAATCACAATCAAAGGCGGCGTATTGTGAGCCACATAATGCTGCGACAAGAAGGCTTCCACACTGGTTTCTAGGCTTTCACCTTCCGAGTTTTTAGGCATATAGCTTCGATCACCCAAGTGGCGACCGCCGCGTATCATCACCAGATTAATACAATGCTGGCCTTGCAAATCCGCACAGGCAATCACATCGGCATCGGACACATTGAAATCACTGACGAACTGTTTTGCTTGCACTTGCCGCAGTGCCTGCATGCGGTCGCGGAATACCACGGCCATTTCATAATCTAGGTTGGTTGCAGCTTTATTCATCTGCTCTCCTAGGGTATCGATTACCTCGTTGGTTTTCCCCATAAGAAATAATGCCGCTTGGTGTACATCGTTGCGATAGTCCTCATCTGTGATAAACCCTACACAAGGCGCAGTACAACGTTCTATCTGATGTTGCAGACAAGGACGACTTCGATTAGCAAAGACGGTATTTTCACAAGTACGTAATTTGAATACTTTTTGTAATAACTGAATGCTTTCGCGCACGGCATGAGTGCTTGGGAATGGCCCGAAATACTGGTTGCCTTTGCGTTGTGCACCCCGATGGAATGCCAGTCTAGGATAGGTGTCGCCAGTCAGTGTAATATATGGATAAGACTTATCATCACGGAACAGCACGTTGTAACGCGGCATTAAGCCTTTAATCAGGTTGTTTTCCAGCAATAGCGCTTCACCCTCGCTGTGGGTGACCGTGGTTTCAATCTTAACCACATGACTCACCATCATGCTGGTGCGCGGACTGGATATATTTTTATTGAAATAGGACGATACGCGCTTTTTAAGGTCTTTGGCTTTACCTACATATATCACCTCTTCCGCAGCGTTTATCATGCGATAAACGCCGGGCAGGTTAGGCAGGTTTTTCAGGATGGGTTTAGGGTCAAACATTCGATTATTTACCGCCAATTTCAATGAATGCTGTGCTACTCCAGCTATGCGCAATCAAGGCATGCTTAATTGAATATTTGCGTAAGCTTTTTTCATTCATCCAGCAATTTTCCGGCGATTGCCCAATCTTCATACGGCACCTCTTCAAAAGTAATGTAGGTATAAGATTTAGGTTTGTGCGCTACACGCTCCAGCGTTTCAGTAATTTCTTTGGCAATTTGCGCTTTTTGTTCACGGGTCACTTCACCCGCTAATTTAATGTTGATGTAGGGCATGAAAATTCTCCTTTAAAGATTAACTTAACTCTTGTTGAATAAGCGCAAATACGTGATGGAACATTTCTTCTGTGAGCCTACGTGTTTGCGTGTTGTAACGGCTGCAATGGTAACTATCATATAGAATCAAGCTATTCGGTAATATGTGACGCGCTGCATGGGCAAATTTATAGTCTTTAATTTTAAGGCCAAAAGTTTTTAAAACGGTCAGATGCGCCACATTACCTAAGGC
>JACDEP010000169.1 GCA_013816325.1 Methylotenera sp. | reverse complement strand
TATCGACACAGGTCATAACTACAAAGAAGTGATCGATTTCCGAGACCAGCGCGCAGCTGAATTAGGTGAACGCCTGATTGTGCGCTCTGTAGAAGACTCAATGAAACGCGGCACCGTGGTATTAAAAACACCGGATGAGCCACGTAACAAGCACCAATCAGTCACTTTGCTAGAAGCAATCGAAGAGTTTGGCTTTGATTGCTGTATCGGCGGCGCTCGTCGTGATGAAGAAAAAGCTCGCGCTAAAGAACGTATCATGAGTTTTCGTGATGAATTTGGCCAATGGGACCCAAAAAACCAACGTCCTGAACTGTGGAATCTGTATAACGCACGTTCACATAAAGGCGAGAACATCCGTGCTTTCCCCATCTCCAATTGGACGGAAATGGATGTTTGGCAGTATATCGAGCGCGAAAAACTGGAGTTGCCTAGCATCTACTTCGCGCATCAACGTGACATCGTCATGCGCGGCGCGGCAATATTACCTGTGAATGTACCGCTTTCAAACGGCGAAACCATCAATAACCCTAAAGCGGGTGAAGAAGTCATCAATATGCAAGTACGCTTTAGAACTGTAGGGGATATTACCTGCACAGCGCCGGTGATTAGTGATGCGGATAACGTTGCTAAAATCGTGCTGGAAACAGCCACCACCACCATTACCGAACGTGGTGCTACACGCCTGGATGATCAAACATCTGACGCAAGCATGGAACAGCGCAAGAAAGAGGGCTACTTCTAAAAACCACGAATTTATGGCTATCTCACCGATAACTTGTTGCAACTAGTTTAAAATGCTCGCCGTACTAATAGTGCTGTCTCGCATCTTCACTTCCTTGTTTCGCGTTCTTAGTTGATCCGCTTAAAAAATTCATCGTTTTTTGATAATTGAGAATGAACATGACTACACAACACAACGATTTGAAACATAACGACTCTTTATTACGTTTTATGACCTGCGGCAGCGTGGATGACGGAAAAAGCACGCTGATTGGCCGACTATTATTTGACACCAAAACCATTTTGACCGATACGCTTACGCAAATCACCAACACCTCTAAAAAACGCGGCATGGAAGCAATCGATTTGTCACTGCTGACTGACGGTTTGCAAGCCGAACGTGAGCAAGGCATCACCATTGACGTGGCCTATCGCTATTTCAGCACCGGCACTCGTAAATACATCATTGCCGACGCCCCGGGTCATGAGCAGTACACACGTAACATGGTCACCGCAGCCTCTACAGCCAACCTTGCCATAATTTTGATTGATGCGCGAAAAGGTGTGCTGACCCAGACACGTCGCCACTCTTACCTTGCACATCTGGTCGGTATTCCACACATTGTAGTTGCGGTGAACAAGATGGATTTGGTCAATTTTGATAAAGCGATTTACGACAGAATTTGTGCAGATTATTTAGCATTTGCGACAGAAATCGGCTTGCAACGCGCTGGGCATGACATCAGCTTTATCCCAATGTCTGCACTGACCGGTGACATGATAGTAGACCGTGGTGACAGCATGCCTTGGTACACAGGCAACACCATGTTGGAAACGCTGGAAGCCGCACCACCAGCGCATTCTGAACATTCAGAGCCATTCCGATTCCCAGTGCAATTCGTTTGCCGCCCTCATGCTTCCGACAACCCGGAATTACATGATTTCCGCGGTTTTATGGGCCGTATCGAATCCGGTGAGATTTCTGTCGGCGATGCTGTGACTGTATTACCGAACGGTTATCAATCAAGAGTGAAAGCGATTCAGGTCGGCGAGGAGCATTTGCACTCGGCGACTACCGAACAAAGCGTGACATTGTTATTGGAAGATGAAATTGACACCTCTCGCGGCGACATGATTGTTAAATCAGTTGAAGCGAAAGAACCAGTCAAACACATTGAGGCTTTTGTATGCTGGCTTTCAGAAACGCCAATGTCTACAGCACGTACTTATGTGGTGCGCCATACAACGCGTGAATCTAAAGCTAAAGTCGGCACCATTAGCTATAAAATCGACGTCAACACGCTTGAAGAACAACCAAGCCAGGGCTTGCAGATGAACGATATCGCGCGCATTACGTTCAAACTTGCACAACCATTGATGATAGATAGTTATAGCGTAAATCGTGCTACTGGTGCCTTCATCCTAATTGATGAGTCGACTAACAACACTGTTGGCGCGGGCATGATTGTTTAAAAGTGCGATTAGATTTTAATTTTGCATTTTAATTTGTAGGTAAAATCAATTAAAATACCGTTTTAGCATTAAGCCTGTAAAAGCAAAGTAACAGGAAAAGGAAAAAACTAGATGACTTATGTCGTTACCGAAAACTGCATTCAATGTAAATTTACCGATTGCGTTGACGTATGCCCAGTGGATTGTTTTGTAGAAGGACCGAACTTCTTAGCAATCAACCCTGACGAGTGCATCGATTGCACATTATGTGTTGCAGAATGCCCTGCTGAAGCGATTTTTGCTGAAGATGATGTCCCTGCTGATCAACAGGAGTTTATCGCCTTAAATGCGCGTTTGGCTGAACTATGGCCGGTGATTACCTCACGCAAGCCAGGGCTCGAAAATGCAGATGCAATGAATGGTGCACCTAATAAACGTGCCTTATTAATAGAGTCTTAAAACTCCGTGGCTTAAAGAAAAAGGAGGCACAGGCCTCCTTTTTCTTTAAACGCATATATTGATAATATGACGGCAGTTCTTAAATACTTACAGCACTACCCTATTGCCTTGCAGGATCAGATTCGGCAACTGCAAACGCAGGGCTTGCTGGGTGACTACATCACACAGCGCTATCCGCTAAGTCACATCATACAAACTGATAAGTCCCTTTATCAATACGCGAATGAGATTAAACAGGCGTTCCTGCGCACTGCGCCATTACTGAATAAAGTGCAGTATGACAATCGCCTGGGCATCGATCACCATGCGCTCGGGTTAAACACAGAGATTTCCCGTGTACAAGGCGGGAAATTAAAAGCCAAGAAAGAAATCAGGATATCTTCATTCTTTAAAGCCGCTCCTACAAAATTTTTACGGATGATAGTAGTGCATGAATTGGCACACTTGAAGGAACGTAATCATGACAAAGCATTTTACCAGTTATGCCGTCATATGGAGCCAGACTACCACCAGCTTGAATTCGATTGCCGCGTATACCTGCTTTGGAAAAGCGAAGTTTAGCGTTGAAATGGTGACTGAATTAACTATCGAGCCTGCATTAACAGGCCCAGCTTGAGTAGATTATGCGGATTTTTTGCAATAAAGGCGATCAATGCTAAATTTACCAGCCCCAGCAAACGCGAAGTATAGAAAGACAAAGCTATACAACACTGCCAGTTCGCCTTGATTAAGTATAGGTAAGAAGCCGCCAGGCGCATGTGCCATAAAATAGGCAACTGCCATCTGACCAGACAAAATGAAAGCAACTGACCGCGTGAATAGGCCGATCAAGATCATAAAGCCGCCAGCTAGTTCAAGTATCCCCGCAAACCCCAGGAGTGACATCAATTGCAGGCCATCGAACATGGCAATATGCGGCATGCCTAATAGCTTGGCAGAACCATGCTGCAGGAAAAGAAAACCAACGATGATACGTAATAAACCCAACACATACGGTGTCCATTTTTCACAGCTTTGCATATTTAACATGACAGCTCCTTTTATTGATGAAATGAGTGACTGATACTAGCTTAATTACTTTGCCTGCGTCCATAATTTACTTTTGCGTATCACCCACCAGCCAAATAATAGATAGCCACTCATGGCTAATGCCAAACCTGATGGCGCATACCAGACAAAGGGTACAATTAAGCCCGCCGATACCGTTGATAGCAGCATTTGAATAAATGCCTGACCGGAAGCTGCTGTACCGCGGATTTTTGGATGCCTATCCAAGGCAGCAAGTGAAAGCACAGGCATTGCCAAGGCCATGCCTACGTTGAACAAGGCAACGGGCAAGATGTTATAAATGGGACCAATAGGCAGTAAAAAACAAACACCTAGGTTTAATAGCACAATCACAGTCATCCAAATATATGCGGCTTTAATAACTTGTTGATGTGTATATTTACCGGCAGCATGCTTGGCAAGATAAGAACCGATGATCATGCCGCATACAGTAGGAATGAACATCCAGCCAAATTGATTTGCGTTCAAACCCAAATGTTTTATCAAAAATATAGGGCTGGCTAACACATAAATGAAAAAAGCAGAAAAGTTAGCGCCGCTAGCCAGTACTACATACC
>JACDEP010000046.1 GCA_013816325.1 Methylotenera sp. | reverse complement strand
ACCCAACACTTGGCCCGGCAGGGTCATGAATTGTGCCTTTATATGCGCAATCACTTCATTGGCTGCGTCTGTCGGTATGGCTTCATAGTCATGGCGGGAATAGACATTGCGCCCATAGGTCAGCCAATGCGATTTAAGGACCTGCTCAACAGAGGTGGATTCAGTTACATTCTTTTGAGCAATGATATTCAGCCAAAACAGCACTGCCCATAGCCCGTCTTTTTCACGTACATGGTTGGAACTGGTGCCAAAACTTTCCTCTCCACACAGCGTCACCTTGCCAGCATCCATCAAGTTACCAAAGAACTTCCAGCCTGTAGGCGTTTCGAAACATGGGATATTTAACTGCGCAGCGACCCTATCAACCGCGCCGCTGGTTGGCATGGAGCGCGCAACCCCGGCGATGCCGTTTTTATAAGCCGGTACCAAAGTAGCATTAGCGGCGAGTACTGCCAAACTGTCTGAAGGCGTTACAAAGAAATTCTTACCCAGAATCATATTACGGTCGCCGTCACCATCCGAAGCTGCCCCGAAGTCGGACGCGGAGTCTCCAGCGAACATAATTTTTACCAACTCTTCGGCATATGTCAGGTTAGGGTCAGGGTGACCACCGGCAAAGTCTTCCGAGGGGATGCAATTCATCACGCTATTTTGCGAGGCGCCCAAACGATGCACAAAAATCTCTTGGGCATAAGGCCCAGTCACCGCGTGCATGGCATCAAACTTCATCTTAAAGTTGCCAGCCAGTAATTTTTTTATCGCTGCGAAATCAAACAATGATTCCATGAGGTCAGCATAATCAGTGACCGCATTGATCACCTGCACGCTAAACACGCTATTACTCACATCGAACTTGGTTTCACCTATGGTATCGATATCGATTTTGGGTAATTCTGCAATTTTATACTCTGTGATGATTTTGCTTTTTGCGAAAACCGCTTCAGTGATTTTCTCCGGAGCTGAACCACCATTGCTGATATTGTATTTGATACCGAAGTCGCCATGAACCCCGCCTGGATTATGGCTTGCAGACAGTATCATGCCGCCGAATGTATTGTATTTACGGATGATATGGGATACAGCAGGCGTAGATAGAATGCCGCCTTGTCCGACAATCACACGGGAGAACCCATTAGCTGCCGCCATTTGGATGATAGTTTGTATTGCCATACGGTTGTAATAGCGACCATCGCCACCTACGGTTAAGACTGCATTAGCAGGCAGTTGGTCATTTTCAATTACCGTATCAAAGATGCTTTGTACAAAGTTTTCCAGGTAATGCGGCTGTTGGAAAATTGCTACTTTTTTACGTAAGCCAGAGGTACCGGGTTTTTGATCGTTAAAGGGCTGGGTCGAGATAATTTGGATTTGCATATCATTGGTCATTTACTAGGATTAACTTCATTATAGCCAGTATCATTCATTTCTGAACAATGAATCATTTAAGACATGTCACCCAATACACCTCAAGAGCTAGAACACTTATAATTAGCCAAACGCCTACCATAACTCAATGCATAAGCGGCTGACGAGCTAGCAAGAGCGGGGCATCCGATACTTCTCTGCCATCTGTTTACACAACGGGTTAAATATCTGTAGTTTTTTTCAAAGCAGCGCTACTAACGATTAGCTTGCATTACTTACTTTGAAGAAACCTCTTTTGGAGCTGGCTGTGCAGGTTCATCAGGTGCTTTTTTAGCAGTGGTTGGACTTTGCCATGTGCACTCATCGCCGCCAGAGACGCCGCCGTTTTTATCCGGTTCATAATATTTAGTGCTAAACATCCATCCTTTATCCGGAATCTGTTTGAACGTCGCTAAACCCGCTCCGGAAATACTTTCTTTATTGTCAGAGACTTTTAAATTCAATGCCATTTTATTTTCTATAGCTAACGCGCTGCCAAAATAACTCGTCGCATTCTCAGTCTCTCCCATCACATCGTAAACGTAAATATCATCATGGCTGACACGCCTATTCAATTTCAAGGTGACCGTAAAAGTGTAATCCCCTACCTTATTATTATTGCCTTTACAGGCATACATACCGCTGTAATTTTTATCAGCAGAGTTTTTCTCTGATTTCTTATCATCGTTTTTTTCGGTGCCCGCAGCGTTTGCATAGGATAAAAAATTAACGAAAAGTAAGGTAATAAAAAGCGATTTCTTAAACATAGTGATGTGTACATGGTTGATAATCAAGTACGACCCGCTAACAAGAAATAAAATCCGTGAACTATAAACATAATAATTTATCGAATTTGCAATATATTTTATATCCGAAAAGTTAATACCCGGCTCGTCTAACGATAAGGCCGGCCTAATAAAAAAAATCAATGATTTCTAAATTAAAAGCCCTAAGCCTTGCATTCGTTTTCGCCGCGCTATTTGCACTTTCTCACTTCTTACTTTGGAACCTATTTAATCAAGCGTATTTATTAATTGATGCACCCAAAGTGGTAAAGGGGTTTTCTTATAGTGGGTTCCAAAAAGGCCAAAGCCCTTTAGAGAGAATCTTTCCGAGTACCCCCGAACTCGCTAAAGACCTCAGACTATTAAAGCCACTCACCAATGAGATTAGGATCTACGATTCCCTACTGAATACGGAAGTGATTCCGCTGGCTTCAATTTTTAACATGAAAGTCACGGCAGGCGCATGGTTGAATGCCGATTTAAACGCTAATCGCAGGGAAATCGATGCCTTAAAAGAACAGATCAAAAGGTATCCAAATATAGATAGGATCATCATCGGCAATGAAGCATTGCTTAGAAAAGACTTGAAAGTATCTCAACTGATTTCTTATCTTGATGAGCTGAAACAAGAGACAGATTTACCTATCTCTACCGCAGAACCTTGGCATGTGTGGCTGAAAAATCCGGAATTGGTGAAACATGTGAGCTTTATTGCAGTGCAACTGCTGCCATATCACGAAGGGGTACCTATAGAAAAAGCGCTTGATTATGTCATGTACCGTTATCAGGAGCTGATCTCTACGTTCCCTAGAAAGAAAATCCTAATCAGTGAAGTCGGCTGGCCTAGTAATGGCCCGACAATCAACGCTGCCGTTGCATCACCTATCAACCAAGCTAAATTTGTCAGAGAATTCCTAGCGCTCAGCACTTACCAGAACTTTGATTATTTCCTTATCGAAGCCTTTGATCAACCATGGAAAACCGCAATTGAAGGCTGGGGCGGACCCTATTGGGGAATGTTCGATGCTAACCGGGTTCCAAAATACTCACTCCAGGGTGCAATGCCAAGCGATAACAAATGGGTCATCAAAGCTGTATGGTCCAGTTTGATCGCATTTATTCTTATCTTGATTATTGCTTATAAATTTCGTCATTGGCGTTTTGGTGGCCGGTTATCCTTAGCAGTCTTGATCCAAGCTTCCATTACGACACTTGTACTGGCCTGGAACCTGCCTAAAGATTACTACTATACGCTCGTGGATTTCACAGTCCTTATTGGGCTGATAATGGGAATGCTGCTGACATCCGCGGTACTGATGATCTACGGCCTTGAATTTAGCGAAGTCATGTTTAAGGGAAAATGGCGACGCAACTATACGCGTCTACCTGCTCTTCCTAAGGATCAAGAGCTCTTCGTATCCATTCATTTGGCCTGCTATAACGAACCCCCTGAAATGGTGATTACAACAATAGAAAGCCTAGCCAAGCTTAACTATACAAACTACGAAGTAATCGTTGTGGATAACAACACAGTGGATGAAAGTAAATGGAAACCGATTGAAGCTTATATGGCAAACATGCCAGGAAATTTTAAATTCTTCCATCTACCGAAATGGCCAGGCTTTAAAGCTGGCGCTTTAAATTTTGCATTAACGCAGACTTCCTCGCGTGCAGATGTCGTTGGTGTGGTCGATGCGGATTATGAAGTGACCCCGGATTGGCTATCTGATTTAGTCCCGCACTTTTTAGACAAGATTGTTGCAGTTGTGCAAGCCCCTCAAGCCCATCGGGAATGGGAAAATAACTTTTTCAGGCGCATGACGAATTGGGAGTTTGAAGGCTTTTTCAGAATCGGCATGCATCACCGCCATGAACGTAACGCCTTAATTCAGCATGGCACGATGACACTGGTTAGCCACCAAGCCCTGATAAGCAGCGGTTCATGGTCTGAGTGGTGCATATGTGAAGACACAGAACTAGGCTTAAGATTACTAGAAGCGGGATACGAATTAAGATACATCGACGATGCCTTTGGCAAAGGCCTAACGCCCGGTAATTTCGCTGCTTTTAAATCACAACGGTCCAGATGGGCATTTGGTGCGATGCAGATATTAAAACGCCATATCCCAAAATTAATTGGCAAATCAACGCTTGATTTTGGACAACGATATCATTTTTTAACAGGCTGGTTTGGCTGGCTGGGTGATGCACTACAGCTATTTTTTACCTTAGGCTCAATCGGCTGGTCACTATTAATGCTGTTTTTTCCTCAAGCGTTTAGCCTGCCGGTTTCACTGATGATTGTTACCGTAATTTGTTTTTTAGCAATCAAAGCCGCTATGGGGCCCATACTTTACCGAAAAACCATGAACTGCAAATGGATTGATATCCTCGGAGCCTCTATTGCCAGTTTGAGTATATCTCACGCCATTGCTAAGGGAATTCTCAATGGCTTGATTAGAAAATCCGGCGTCTTTAAAGTTACGGCTAAAGGTAAAGTTGTGAATAAATCCAGATATGGATGGATTGAACCAATTTTGGAAGAGACTTTGCTCGCAACAGCTTTGTTCGGATGCGGCTTAGCAATGCTCATCACCAGAGGTTTCAATAATGCTGATGCTCAAATCTGGGTGACATTGTTAAGTCTGCAATCACTCCCGTACGTCAGCGCTATTTGCTGCCAGATTATTTTCTTAGTGGAAGATAAAAAGCAGTAAGTACTCATTTTTGAACCAAGCAAACTTTCATTTAGACACTAGATACCGTATCCTCTACCCAATGACGGTTATAGCCCTAGGTGCACTTTCTGTCCCAGTGCCGGGCGCCTGAACACGATGGTGAGCATATTCGAATACGATAAAATACTTACAACACACTTGATACCTCAGTTAATTTCCTTATATCAACCTAAATTCGAAACAGGACCCATCCAATTGATTATCAGTAATTAATGAGCAAATTCATATTAACGTAACATCCATGACACATCATGGCTAAAACTTATAAAGCTTTTAACATGTAATTTTTTAAAGGGGCTATCGTGAGCCTAAGCATAGAAAAGTCTTTTAATAACTCAGAAAAAAACCCTACGGTAATGCGGCTGCTAAAGCTTACTCCACCGGTTGAAGAGTCGATGTTATGTCTGACATTGCTAGATATTTTCACTCGAGACCCAAGTGTCTTTGCCATTCCTGTGGTCAACCCAAACAACGAACCCACTGGCATCGTAGACAGACACACTTTTTTTGAAAACTTCATTAAACCTTTTGCCAAAGAGGTGCATGGCAAAACGCCTATTTCCAACTTCATGAACACGTCACCGATCATTGTCGACAAAGAAACAACGATTGATGACATTGCCAAAATCATCATCGATGCCGGCATGCAACACATGGTAAGTGGTTTTATTGCAACCCACAATCATCAGTATCTCGGCATTGCAAATGGGCATGACTTATTGAATGAAATTACTCAACGTAAGCAAGCGAATCTTTTTTATCTGGCGCATTTTGATCAGTTGACCATGTTGCCCAATCGATTGCTATTCATAGATAGGTTAGACCTGGCTATCTCAGATGCGGCGCGTCATGAAACGCAAATAGGATTGCTCTATATCGATTTAGATAATTTTAAAAATTATAACGATTCAATGGGCCATAGTTTTGGCGATAAATTACTTACCGCAGTGGCGCAACGTCTATCAGCTTGTGCTCGGGATAGTGATACGGTGGCGAGATTGTCAGGCGATGAGTTCACCATTTTCATTGAGTCATTGAATTGCGTGATTGATCTAAAGATTATATGCAATCGCATTACTGACTCAATGAAAATGCCCTTACATATTATGGATACAGAGTTCTTCATAACTGTAAGTATCGGCACAGCGATATACCCAATAGATGCTCAGGAACCTGCTGGCCTGCTCGTTAAAGCGGACGCCGCCATGTATGAAGCCAAACATAGTGGTCGCAACTCCTACAGAAACTATACCCTAGGCATGGATTCTTATTCTTTTGACCATTTATCACTTGAAACAGACTTACGTATGGCCATAGAACGTAAGGAGTTTGTTCTGTTCTACCAGCCCCAGATGTCAGTTAAAACAGGAGAAGTTACCGGCGTTGAGGCACTAGTGCGCTGGAATCATCCTGAGCGTGGACTGCTTACACCATTTAATTTCATAGAAATAGCAGAAGAAACTGGTTTAATTTTTTCCTTGGGCGATTGGGTATTAGAAGAAGCCTGTCGTCAGCACATGGCATGGATTAACAGCGGCTTGGAACCGATACGCATGTCGATTAACATTTCAGTCAAGCAATTTTATAAGCCCGAATTTAGCACCTTGGTAAAGACTATCGTCAAGAAAAGCGGCATCAAGCCCTCTCTGCTTGAGCTGGAATTGACAGAAAGTTTATGCATGCATCATGTTGACTCAGTATTGAATACACTCCATGAACTTCATGTCTTTGGTATCAAACTCGCGATTGACGATTTCGGAACAGGCTATTCAAACCTCAGCTATTTAAGAAGATTTCCAGTTGACCGATTGAAAATTGACCAATCATTTATCCGTCATATCGATCAGGAACCAGTCAATATTGAAATCGTGAGAGCCATTGTAGCGCTAGGCAAAAGCATGTCTTTAGAGTTAGTGGCTGAAGGCGTTGAAACTGCAAATGAATATGCATGGGCTAAATCATTAGGATGTGAATTCGTGCAAGGCTATCTCTTTTCAAAACCACTTTCTCTCGCAGCTTTTGAACATTGGTTAGAGTCCATGATGGTCATGGCAGACACTTTATAAATCCAACTTTCAAATAACTCTAGGCATTACCAGTCAACTACAGTCTATAAATTGTAAATAATTGACTATATACATACTTTTTGGTCGGAACGGCAGGATTTGAACCTGCGACCCCTTGTCCCCCAGACAAGTACGCTACCAGGCTGCGCTACGCCCCGAACCTTGCTGTGACTTGCTCACAACAGAACGCTATTATAGCGCAAAAGGCGTACCCCATTTAGCCCTCCGCTAAATAGTCGGCCTAATTTTTTGAGTTAAGAGATTTAGAACAAAGGATTAAGACTGCAATGCGGGGCGGAGCAAGTTCAATATTTCAACCAATTCGGCTTTAACTGCAGCAAAGTTCATATTCGCTGCGACTATTCCAGCAGGCAACAAAGCTGCGGTAGTAGCGTCAGTTGTTCCAAGTGCAATATTTTCTGTTTTTGATTCTGCGCCATCTAAACGATTACGCGCTCCGCTGATGGTAAAACCTTGCTCATATAGTAGTTCGCGAATACGACGGATGAGCAGTACTTCGTGATGCTGGTAATAACGGCGGTTACCACGACGTTTTACCGGTTTAAGTTGAGTAAACTCTTGCTCCCAATACCTGAGCACGTGCGGCTTAACGCCACAAAGTTCGCTGACTTCACCGATAGTGAAGTACCGCTTTGCTGGTATTGGCGGCAACTGAGCTTTTGGTATGTGTTCACTCATTATATTTTGACTAAGTTTTTATTATTCGGATTAATTGGTTTTTGATCTACACGGTTAACATTGAGCTTAGTTTGTGTAGTTAGCCTCAACCTTGCTTTTTAATTTCTGGCTAGCGTGGAATGTCACCACGCGGCGTGCTGTAATAGGTATTTCCTCACCGGTTTTAGGGTTCCGGCCAGGACGTTCAGATTTTTTGCGTAGCTCGAAGTTACCGAAGCCTGATAATTTAACACTATCGCCTGCTTCTAATGCAGTGCGCACTTCTTCAAAAAATGCTTCGACCATGTCTTTAGCTTCGCGCTTATTTAACCCAACTTGCTCATAGAGTAAATCAGCAAGTTCAGCTTTTGTTAATGTCATACAATGCTCCCATTTCATTTTAAGCTTTTAATAGCTTTTTCTACTGTATAGATTATTCATTTGAAACTGTCACAACTGCTAATCGCAAATATTTACATCCCAGAAAATATTAATTACGAAGCACTGCATCAAACTCGTTTTGCAATAATTGTAGCAGATTAGCCATGGCTTTGTCGGCATCAATATCAACCAAAGTTTTTTGAGTATCGTGCATAAGTACTGATAATGCAAGGCTTTTTTTATTTTCAGCGATGCCTTTACCCTGGTAAAAATCAAATAATCCCACTTCAAGTATCAATGGAATATTTGCTTTTTTAATCGTGCTTAATACGGTATCTATTGCAATATTTTCATCTAAAACAATTGCCATATCCCTGCGTATTGGCAGGAGTTTTGAAACGTCCTGATAAACCGGCACAGATTTGTTCAATATTGCAGATTCATCCAATTCAAATAAGAATGTGCTTTTAGTTAAACTGTAATGCTGCTGCCACTTCGGATGTAATTTCCCTAACCAGCCGATTTGTTTTCCATCCAACAGAACACGTGCCGATTGCCCGGGATGTAATGCCGGGTGCTCTGCTTTTTCATAAGCAATTGTAGTGCCTACCAATGCTTCTACATGCGTTTTTACATCAAAGAAGTCAATATCTGCGGAATCTGCAGCCCATTGCTCTGGTTTGGCACTCCCGTAAGCTAGGCCGGAAATGCGCGTATTTTCCACAAAAGTGTTGTTCAACTGTTGGTAAACTGCACCAATTTCAAACAGGAACGCACGTTCTTGTTTGCGGTTAAGATTATAAGTCAGCGTATCAAGTAAACCGCCCCATAATCCTGTACGCATTACGCTTAAATTACTAGCAATCGGGTTTTTAAGCTTGATAGGATTGGCATTGCCCAATAGATCCCGCTCCCAGCTTTCATCTACGAAACTGTATGTCACGATCTCTTGGTAACCTGCGGCTACTAAGGTTTCGCGGAGCTTATGTTGAGGTATCTTGGCTTCAGACGTAGGCAGCATGCTAAGTGTTGCCACTGGCGGCGTTGCGGGAATGTGATCATAACCATGCAAGCGTGCGATTTCTTCGATTAAATCTTCTTCAATCTCAATATCAAAACGGTAGCTTGGCGGAATCACTGTAAATACGTTATCCACGGAAACAAAATTGAAACCAAGCTGAGTCAGTAACTTGGCAACTTCATCATGTTCAAATGAAATGCCAAGCACAGCCACCAAGCGTTGTAGTCTTAATTTCACCGGTTTACGTAATGGTAGCGTGCCTATAACTTCTGTTACCGTGCCTACGACACCTCCGCATATTTGCTGAATCAATGCAGTGGCATATTCAATCGCATGGCGCGTATTGCCAAAATCCACACCGCGTTCAAAACGATAGGATGAATCTGTGCTTAAGCCCAAGCGGCGGGCTTTACCGGCAATAACTGCGGGCGTGAAAAATGCGCTTTCAAGGAAGATATCGGTTGTATCGTCCGTTACGGAAGTCAGTTTACCACCCATGATTCCAGCCAATGCAATGGCACCTTGTGCGTCTGCAATTACCAAATCATCCGTTTTAAGCTCAATGCTTTGATCATTCAGCAATTCCAGCGATTCTTTATCGTTAGCAAAACGCACATTGACATCGCCGTTTAATTTAGCGGCATCAAATGCATGCATCGGTTGGCCCAATGCCAGCAGTATATAATTGGTGATATCTACAATCGCGCTAATGCTACGGATGCCGCTGCGCTCCAAGCGTCTTACCATCCATGCCGGTGTGGCGGATTTAGCGTTCACACCAGTCAATAACCTGCCGCAGTAACGTGGACAAGATGCTTGTACAGTCACCAAAACTTTCTTTTCTTGCTGAATGGCTGAGGGTATAGAAGTGATTTTTTCAAAATTCGTAGCAGCACCGGTAATGGCGGCTACATCTCGGGCTATACCTATTAAGCTTAAGCAATCACTACGGTTTGGCGTTAGCTTAAGGGTTAACACATGGTCATTCAAATCCAAATATTCACGGATATCCTGACCTATAACTGCATCGCTCTCCAGCTCCAATAAACCGGTAGCTGCTGCCGTAAGACCTAATTCATCCGATGAACACATCATGCCGAAGGACTCAACACCGCGTACTTTAGCCTGCTTGATGGAAATACCGGGCGAACCATCGCTTGAGGGCAAATAGGCACCCACCATCGCACACGGGGCAATCAACCCTGCGCGTGCATTGGCCGCGCCACACACAATTTGTAGAGCTTGTGTTTGCCCCACATCCACTTTGCATACTTGCAGGCGGTCAGCGTCAGGATGTTTCTCAACAGACAATATCTTTGCAACCACGACTTTAGTAAAGGTTGTAGCCACAGGCTGCATATCCTCTACTTCCAGTCCTGCCATCGTGAGTGCGTGACTTAACGCCTGACTATCTAGATCAGTATTTACTAGGCTGCGTAACCAATTTTCTGAAAACTGCATATTGCGTAATGACCTTAATTATTGAAGTTTTATTATTCAGTGGCCAATTTAAATTGAGTTATTTGAATTGGTTTAAGAAGCGCAAATCATTATTAAAGAAATGGCGCAAGTCGTTCACCCCATAACGCAACATGGTCAGGCGCTCCACGCCTAAGCCAAAGGCAAAGCCACGATATTTCTCTGAATCCAAATTTACGTGTTTGAACACTTCCGGGTGTACCATTCCGCAACCGCCAATCTCCAACCAACCGCCGTTCCAGCTCATGTCCATTTCTGCTGATGGCTCGGTGAACGGGAAAAAAGAAGGGCGAAAGCGTACGGTTAAATCGTCGCGTTCAAAGAACTTTTGCAGAAAGTCCTGAACCACACCTTTTAAATTGGCAAAGCTGATGTCTTCATCCACCCATAATCCTTCAACTTGATGGAACATAGGGGAATGCGTAGCATCAGAATCCACGCGGTATACACGGCCAGGTGCGATGATTTTCAAAGGTGGTATTTTATTGGTTTTCAGCGCATTCTCCATGTAGCGGATTTGTACAGGTGATGTATGCGTTCTGAGCACAGTGGCTTCGTCAATGTAAAAGGTATCGTGCATAGCACGTGCCGGATGGTCTTCCGGAATATTCAGCGCGGTAAAATTATAGAAATCTGTTTCGATTTCAGGGCCTGTAGCCACTTCGAACCCTATGGAATGAAATAACTCTTCAATTCGTTTTAAAGTCATCGTTACCGGATGCAAACCGCCTTGCGACTGCGCACGTGCCGGCAAAGTCACATCAATGGATTCCTGGGCTAGCTGCTTAATTTGCTCTGCATTCAAAATTGCTTCGCGGCGTGCTGTAAGCGCTGCTTCGACCGCTTGTTTCACTACATTAATTGCCGCTCCTGCTGCCGGGCGTTCCTCATTGCTTAATTTGCCTAATCCTTTTAACGCATCTGTGAGTGAACCAGATTTCCCCAGATATTTTGCTTTCGCAATTTCTAGGTCGTTCATTGATGTGCTATTAGCAAATGCAACTTGTGCTTCGGCGATTAAATGTTGTAGGTCAGCCATGTAGTTTGTTATCTTTTTTTGAAAAAAAATCTATGCAAATATAGCTACAGATATTTTATAATCTATTGATTTTGATGAAAATTTATAGCGCAAATTTTACAGCAAAAAAAAGAGGCCGAAGCCTCTTTTTCTATAATAAGTTAAAATAAAGCTTAACTATTTTTCTATAGCTATCAGGATTATGCAGCTAGGCCGGTTTTTGCCATTTCGACAAATTGAGCAAACGCCGCTTTATCAAATACAGCTAAGTCAGCCAATACTTTACGATCGACTTCTACTGCTGCTTTTTTAAGGCCATTCATGAAGCGGCTATATGTCAAACCACACTCACGTGCACCAGCATTGATACGTGCAATCCACAATGTGCGGAATTGGCGTTTTTTCTGGCGGCGGTCACGGTATGCATATTGACCAGCTTTCATTACCGCTTGCTTGGCAACGCGGTAAACGTTTTTACGACGACCGCGATAACCTTTAGCGGCTTTTAATACTTTTTTGTGTCTAGCGCGAGCGATGACACCACGTTTTACTCTAGGCATGTTTCTACTCCTATTGTGTTGGCATCATAGCGCGAACGCGCTTGACATCGGTTGAAGAAATGATCGCCGTGCCGCGTAATTTACGCTTTTGCTTGGTAGTCTTTTTGGTCAGGATATGGCGTAAGTGAGAGTGTGTACGTTTCACTTTACCATTGCCCAAGAATTTGAAGCGCTTTTTAGCGCCACTCTTGGTTTTCATTTTTGGCATTTTGTTCTCCTTGAACTTAAGTTAAGAGTGCCTAGGCATGCCGTTTAGCCGTATCACTCAGGTTTACTACTACTGCTTTAACTACTTACTACAACTACAAAATTATTTAACTTTTTTAATTGGCCCTAAAACCATCACCATTTGGCGACCTTCCATTTTAGGGAACTGCTCAACCACTGCATATTCTTTCAGGTCGGCTTCTACGCGTCTTAATAACGCTAAACCGAACTCCTGATGCGTAATTTCACGGCCTCTGAAGCGTAATGTGATTTTCGCTTTATCGCCCTCTTCAATGAAGCGAATAATATTGCGGACTTTAATATTGTAGTCACCATCATCAGTACCCGGACGAAACTTAACTTCTTTTACAACCACTTGTTTTTGCTTGAGTTTAACTTCATGCTGCCGTTTGCTCTCAGCATATTTAAACTTACCATAATCCATTAATCTACACACTGGCGGGGCAGCGTTTGGAGCGATCTCTACTAAGTCAATATCTGCTTCTTCAGCTTTAGCAAAAGCCTCTGCCAAAGTTACAATTCCCAAAGGCTCACCCTCTATACCCACTAAACGAATTTGCGGCGCTGTAATATCACCGTTGATTCGTGTTTCTTTGTCCTGTGCTATATCAATTTCTCCAAATAGTTAAGCCGTGCAATCTTCAAATTAGGTAGCTAGGTTTAGTTTAGGCTTTCGCCTCAACTTCTGCTTTTAAACGCTCAATTAAAGCGCTTACTGGCATAGAACCTAGGTCTTCACCTTTTCTGGTACGCACGGCCAAATGTCCTGCTTGCATCTCACGCTCACCTGCAACGAGCAGATAAGGTAACTTCTGCATGCTATGTTCGCGTATTTTATAGGTAATCTTCTCATTTCTCAAGTCAAATTCGCACCTGATGCCATTTTTCTTCAATGTTTCAACTACTTGGCGTACATAATCGGCTTGGCTTTCAGAGATATTCAACACCATTACCTGAACAGGGGCTAGCCAAAGCGGCATTGCACCTGCGTAATGCTCAATCAAGATTCCAAGGAAGCGCTCCATGGATCCAACAATGGCGCGGTGCAGCATGAGCGGCCTTTTTCTAGAGTTATCTTCCGCTACGTATTCAGCGCCTAAGCGCTCAGGTAAATTC
>JACDEP010000045.1 GCA_013816325.1 Methylotenera sp. | reverse complement strand
AGTTACGGTATATGGAGCACCGTCCAAAAAGCTTGGGTATTATTTCATTAGTCACATAGCGCTTCGCCATAAAACCCATAATTGCGCTTCGATGCGGTAAAATAGAGGCCAAGGTGATTTAACCGCAATTGAGGATAAAAAGCGTGAGAGAAATTAAGCAAAACTTGAATGGCGAAGGCATGCAAATCGGCGTGGTGGTATCAAGGTTTAACAGCAATATTTGTGATGGACTATTAAGTGCCTGCAAAAGTGAGTTATTGAAGCTTGGCGTGGCAGATGAAGCGATTACCATTGCTACTGTGCCAGGTGCGTTAGAAACACCCTTGCTATTGCAGCATATGGCATTAAGCGAAAGATTTGATGCTCTAATCGCATTGGGTGCAATTATCCGTGGTGAAACTTACCATTTCGAAGTGGTCGCTAATGAATCCGCACGCGGTATATCAGAAGTACAACTGAATACCGGCGTTCCGGTGGCCAATGCCGTATTGACAACCGAAGATGACGAACAAGCCGTCGCCCGTATGCATATCAAGGGTGCTGAAGCCGCACAAGTTGCCGTAGAAATGGCTAACCTGGTTAAGTCATTATGATTGATGACAATCAAAATCCTAAAGTCACGAGCTTAATTGCAGACAACAAAGATAGTGTAAAGAAAGAAGTCAGCAAAAAGCCTGGTGGTAAAAACCGCCGAAAATCTCGTGAGCTGGTAGTAAAGGCCGTATACCGTGGCATGTTGAATGACTCTGAGCTTAAACAGATTTTTCGAGACATGGCTGAAGATCCAGACTACAACAAGGCTGACGAGGCTTATTTTAAGCAGCTTCTTGAAAGCGTAACCCTACATATCAGTGAACTTGATGAAAAATTAGCTAATTTTACAGATAGACCAATTGCTGAACTAAGCCCGGTTGAGCATGCCATATTGCGTACTTCTGGCTGCGAACTGATGTTCGATTTTAGTATCCCGTACCGTGTAGTAATCAACGAGGGCGTGGAGCTTGCGAAGATTTATGGTGGGATAGACGGCCATAAATATATCAATGGTGTGCTGGATAAACTGGCTGCAGATGTAAGGACCAGTGAAGTTAACCCTAAATAAAAACTTAAAATAGTAATTATAGTAATTATTTGCTGAGTAAACTATTAGCAAAATTTAAGCTAATGACACTGGATTTTTTTGCAAATCATCAATTTAGCTTTAGATTTAGCTTTTTTTTGAAAAAAATCGCGTGTAAACTAAATAGACATCACATAGCTAAATAAAAGACTTAAAGCGTATAGCTGATTTTAAAATTAAATACGCATGTCATTCTAAAAAGGGCGGCTCATGAAAAAGGGATTTTGGAAGTCCGACTGGTTTGCGGGTCTAGTCATTTCATTGTTCTTTTTATTTGCCGCTAGCAGTGCCTGGTTGCAAAGCGTAGAGCGCAAAGCCTACGATTTAGGCGTCCAGAGCAGTAGCCGAGATGCCGGTAATAAAATCGCCATCATTGCCATCGATAATCAAAGTATTGCTAATATTGGTCGTTGGCCATGGTCACGCGAAATTCACGCTAAGATGACAGAAAGGCTAGCGGCCGCTAAAGCCAAGGTCATCGGCAACACTATCTATTTTCTAGAGCCACAAATCGACCCGGGCTTAAGCTACATCAATAAAATCTCCACTTTCGTTGCTTCATCCTCCATAGCCAGCACTGCAGAGGCTCCGCAACTGGATGCCATGTTAAAAGAGGCACAATCTGCGTTAAATACCGATGATAAATTGGCGGCGACAATGAAGCTAGCCAATAACGTGGTGATCGCTATGCCTTTTACCATAGGTGAGCCACGTGGCAATCCGGATAAACCTTTGCCAGCTTATGTAGCCAAAAATGTCCTGCCTAATATCCTAGACAGGGTACATGCAGAAGAAAACGGTTTATTGCCTTACCAGACACTTGCTGCGCTATCGCCAATCCCAGTGATTGGCGAGGCTGCCGCCGCAATTGGCCACTTAAATGCAAACCCTGACGTGGATGGCGCGATTCGTGCCGAGCCTTTGGTGTTGGCTTTTTACGACCAGTACTATCCCTCGCTTTCTTTACAAATTGCCGCTAAATACCTGAACCTTGGTCCTAAGGATATCAAGGTGAATCTTGGTGAAGGCGTTAAGCTCGGCAAACTGAATATCGTCACAGACACTTGGCTGCAGATGAACACATTTTTTTATTCAGGGAAAAATGGCCAGTCTGCGTTTCCAGTAGACTCATTCTTCGATGTGTACAGCGGCAAGATTCCGCTAGATAAATATGCTGGTAAGATTGTTCTAATAGGCGCTACAGCCGTGGGAGTGGGCGATAGCCAGATAACGCCAATATCATCCAGCATGACACCGATTGAAACTTTGGCGCATTCTGTTGCCAGTATCCTGAATGAAGACTTTTTTGTGAGCCCCGCTTGGGCAGGGTGGGCGAAAATCGTAGCATGGCTGCTGATAGCGCTTTACCTTATTTTATTATTGCCTAGACTCAAAGCAGGCACGGCAGCTTTTGCTACCTTAAGCTTGTTAATCATATTAATAGCGACTCATTTTGTATTGATGACACAAAAAGGCATGTGGCTACAACTGATGATGCCGGCCGTATTGTTGCTAGTGGGCCATGGTTTATTAACCACTAAACGCTTCCTGATGACTGAGCAGGGCAAAGCAAAATCTGATTCTGAATCCGCTGAAAGTAACCGTAACTTGGCGCTGATGTTCCAAGGTCAAGGACAGCTGGATATGGCGTTTGACCGCTTCCGAAAATGCCCCCTAGACGTTGGCGTGATGGATGGCCTATATAACCTGGGCTTAGATTTTGAGCGTAAGCGCCAATTCAATAAAGCCGAGTCTGTCTTTGCCTATATGGCTGAGCATAATTCAAAATACAAAGACCTGGAGCAACGCATTACCCGTTCTAAAGCTATGGCTGAAACAGTCATCTTGGGCGGAAGTAGCGGCGGGCGTACCAATGCCAGCACGATGATTCTAAACGATGGCACAGTAGAAAAGCCGATGCTGGGCCGCTATCAAGTAGAAAAAGAACTGGGCAAAGGTGCAATGGGTGTGGTGTATCTAGGTCGCGACCCAAAAATTAGTCGGGTTGTCGCTATCAAAACCATGGCGTTATCACAAGAGTTTGAAGAAGACGAGCTGGCAGAAGTCAAAGAGCGTTTTTTCCGTGAGGCAGAAACCGCAGGCCGCTTGAACCACCCAAATATCGTAACGATTTATGATGCGGGCGAAGAGCATGACCTAGCTTATATCTCTATGGAGTTTTTAAAGGGCAAAGATCTTGCGCCGCATACCAAGGCGGATAATTTATTACCTATCTCAAAGGTGTTGGATATCGTGGCGAAAGTGGCGGACGCGCTTGATTACGCACATGCGCAGAATGTCGTCCATCGTGATATCAAACCGGCCAATATCATGTACGAAGCGGATGCTGGGGTAGTGAAAGTAACAGACTTCGGTATTGCCCGCATTACCGACTCTTCCAAAACTAAAACCGGTATGGTATTAGGTACGCCTAGCTATATGTCACCCGAGCAGTTGTCAGGTAAAAAAGTGGATGGACGCTCTGACTTATTTTCATTGGGTGTGATGTTGTACCAAATGACCACAGGCCAATTACCATTTACCGGTGACTCAATGGCGACGTTGATGTTCAAGATCGCTAATGAACCGCATACCAGTGCCACGACCATTAACCCGCGGATATCGACAACCTTGGCATTGATAATCGACCGCATGTTGGAAAAAGACGCAGAAAAACGTTATGCAAGAGGTTTGGATATTGCCAACGAGTTACGGCGCTGCACGGAACAGGCTGCTTAAGATGGATTTAAACAATGTTTTAGAAATTGTACGCTTGACGGATGTTGGGCATCGACGCGATCATAATGAAGACGCAATTGCTAGTGACCATTCCATGGGCTTTGTCATACTGGCCGATGGTATGGGTGGATACAAAGCCGGCGAAGTTGCAAGTGAAATCGCGGTGTTAAGCGTTACTGCAGAGTTAAAAGAAGCAATGGTAAGTTTACGACCAGGGCAGGTCGATAATATGTTAGGCAAGCAGGCTGAAGCCAAGCTTATTATTGATGCCGTGCGTAACGCCAATGCAGCGATATACAATGTATCGCAAACCCAGCCACAATGTGCAGGTATGGGAACCACACTGGTTGTGGGCCTATTCACCAATAATAAACTGTTGGTTGGGCACATTGGTGATTCGCGTATGTATAGGCTGCGAAATCAGGTGTTGACCCAGATCACAGAAGATCACTCATTGTTGCAAGAGCAGATAAAATCCGGACTTATTACACCAGAACAGGCGAAATATTCCGCCAATAAAAACTTGGTAACACGCGCAGTAGGTATTGATCCCGAAGTTGAACTGGAATTGAACGAATATGATGTGGAAGTGGATGACATTTACCTGCTGTGCTCGGATGGATTAACTGATCTGGTTGAGGATGAATTGATTCAGGCAACCCTTAATATGTTATCGTCAGACTTGCCGAAAGCCGCGCAAAAGCTGGTGCAGATGGCTAACGATAATGGCGGTAAGGACAATATTTCTGTCATACTAGTAAGAGTCAAAAAGCCTTTTGAATACAGGCATGCTTGGTATGATGATTTTTTAGGTTGGTTAAAATAGCAGGATAAACTATGGCAAAGCTCATTCTTTCTCTAGATAACACATTATTAAGTGAGTATTCACTTAATCAAGAACGTTTGACAATCGGGCGTAGACCTAGCAATGATGTCCATATCGATAATCTTGCAGTAAGCGGTGAACATGCGGCAATTATCCAGATGGGTAAAGATTTCTATATTGAAGACTTGAATAGTACCAATGGCACCTTGGTAAATTCCAAAGTGGTAAAGAAACATTTGTTACAGCATGCGGATGTGATTGAGTTTGGTAAATACCAGCTCAAATATATCAACGAAGCCTCTTTGGCGAATATTGGCATGGGTGGTGGTGAAGAAGATTTTGAAAAAACGATGATGATCCGTCCATCGGCGATGAAAGCGATGGAGCAGCCTAAATTGACCCCAGCTGTCGCTACTACTAGGTCTTCACCACCGGCCCCCACGCTAGCTCCATCTTCTTCTTCAGCTACTCCTCGCCCAGCTACCCCAGTTCCGACTTTCTCTTCAGTAAAACCAGCGTCGGCACCCCCGTCTGCTTCCGCACCAATTAATATGCCTATGCCTGGTACTAACGGTGAAATCACTGGCCGCATCCAAGTGTTGAATGGTTCCAGTAGCGGCAGAGAGCTTATCCTCAATAAAGCCTTAACTACTTTAGGAAAACCGGGCGTACAAGTGGCGGTGATTACCAAACGCCCCAATGGTTATTTTATTACGCATGTGGAAGGCCAAACTTTTCCTATTGTTAACGGTACATCTACTGGTGCACAAGCTTTCGCACTAAGCGACCATGATGTCATTGAGCTAGCTGGCGTAAAAATGGAGTTTTATCTCGGTAAGCCTTAATGAAGATTAATAAGTCACCAGACATAATAAATTCAATAGGTATCTATATTTTATATTCTTTTATTAAATTCCTGCCTAATGCCCGATCAACATCCTTATTTACTTAAGCGGTTAGAGCGCCTTAACGCCATAGGCATTGCTTTGTCAGTAGAGCGCGATAACAATCGCCTGTTAGAGATGATTTTGTTAGGCGCCAAGGAAATTACCAATGCTGATGGCGGTACCTTGTATACCGTTACAGATGATGGCTATCTCAAGTTTGAGATCATGAGCAATAAGACCCTTAAAATGGCGATGGGCGGCACAACTGGTAAAGAAATCTCATTCTTGCCATTGCCGCTCTATCTGGAGGATGGTAGCCCAAACCTGACTACAGTTGCCGCTTATGCCACGCTTAACGACACAACGGTGAACATTGCTAATGCCTACGAAGCGCAGGATTTTGACTTCTCCGGTACGCGTAAGTTTGATGAGAAAACCGGCTATCATTCTCAGTCATTCCTGACGATACCGATGAAAAATCATGAGTCTGAAGTCATTGGGGTATTGCAATTAATTAATGCGATTGACCTCGATACCCAAAAAATTATTCCATTCTCCGCAGCCAATCAAAGCCTGGTAGAGTCGCTTGCTTCCCAAGCTGCTGTGGCAATGACCAACCATAATCTGATTGAAGGCCTGAAAGGCTTGTTTGAGGCATTTATTGAGTTGATTGCTGAAGCAATCGACCAGAAATCACCTTATACAGGCGGACATTGTAAACGCGTGCCTGAACTTACTATGATGCTGGCACAAGCTGCTGTTAATGCTAAAACGGGACCACTTAAAGATTTCAGGCTTAGCGAAAAAGAATTTTATGAACTGAAAATCGCTGGTTGGTTGCATGATTGCGGCAAGGTTACTACGCCCGAATCTGTAATGGATAAACCGACCAAGTTATCTGCCATTTTTGATCGTATCCATCTGATAGGTCAACGTTTTGAGTTGCTCAAAAAACAGGCGGAATGCGATATGCTAAAAGGTCAGTTGGAAGCCCTACGCCTTAACAATCAAGATGAATATGACCGCCTTGCCTCGGATTTCCAGGCATTTAAATTGCAATGTGATGATGACCGAAACTTCCTGCGTATGTCTAATATTGGCAGTGAGTACATGACGTCTGAAGACCAGCAGCGTGTACGGCAGATTGCCGCTATCACAATTAAGGATGAAATGGGTTTACCCACTGCGTTATTAAGCGAAAATGAAATGTACAACCTAAGCATTGTGCGCGGTACTTTAACTGCTGAAGAACGGCATATCATCAATAACCATATCGTGGTGACGATCAATATGTTGGAGTCACTACCTTATCCCAAAGACTTGAAACGTGTACCAGAATACGCCGGTGGGCATCATGAACGTATGGATGGAAAAGGCTACCCTAAAGGTCTCACGCGAGAGCAGATGTCGGTCCCAGCACGGGTAATGGGGATTGCAGATATTTTTGAAGCGCTGACGTCTAGGGACAGGCCTTATAAAAAGGCCAAAACCTTGTCTGAATCACTGCATATCTTAGGTAAGATGAAGTTGGACAATCATATAGATCCTGACTTGTTTGATATTTTTGTGCGTGAGAAAATCTACTTGAAATATGCTCAGCTGTTCTTAGAGCCGGAGCAGATAGACGTAGTTAATGAGTCAGCCATCCCTGGCTATGTACCTGCGTAACTCTACAAGAGCGAATCTATTGGTAAAAGTAAAATCAGCTAAGCCATGATGAACTACAACCTGCGTGATTGCAGATCAAATAACTGCCTTGTTCGTACCAGTCGCCTAGTACCCATCGCGTGATTTCGAGGTTTTTAATTTTCAATTGATGTTGGTGCGGTCTATGTGTATGGCCATGAATGAATATTGCGGGTAAGCCATACTCCAACAATAAAGCTTCTACGGCTTGAGGATTGACGTCCATGATCTCGGTCGATTTGCCAGATTTCTCTTGTTCACTACGCATCCTGATTGCCTCGATCTGGGTCTTCCTGTCGCGTAATGGCTGACTTAGAAAATCCGATTGCCATTTGGACTGGCGTACTTGACGCCGAAAATCCTGGTAATCTATATCATCCGTACATAGAGCATCGCCATGGCTCAGCAGCGTTTTATTGCCGTATAAATCAATCAGCGTAGGGTCTTGCAACAGGGTGATATTACTAACATTGCAGAAGTCGGCACCGATCAAAAAATCACGGTTGCCATGCATGAAATAGATGTTTACATCGGTATTAGCAAGTTTTTTTAAAGCGATAATGACAGTTTGATGATGAACATCTTCCATATCATCATCGCCTGCCCAATATTCGAACAGATCGCCCAGTATATAAAGAGCTTCGGCATTGACCGCAGTGGACTGTAAAAAGTCGATAAAGCTAGATGTGATTTCCGGCCGACTTGCACAAAGATGCAAGTCGGAGATAAATAAGCTATACCCTGACTTATCTGCAGGTTTGAGCATGCTTATGTACGGCTTGCGCGCTCAATGATGACATTATCTGCAGGTACATCTTGATGGCCTTTGCGGCTGTTAGTAGAGACTTTAGCGATCTTATCCACAACCTCGTTACCAGCTGTTACTTTACCGAATACACAATAACCCCAACCACTACTAGTAGGTGCCGAATGATTAAGGAAGTCATTATTCGCCACATTAATAAAGAACTGGCTGCTGGCAGAATGCGGCGCTGATGTACGCGCCATGGCGATGGTATAAATATTGTTTGCTAAGCCATTGTCAGCTTCGTTTTTAATTTCATCCTTTGCGTCTTTTTGGTTTATAGAAGTATCAAAGCCGCCGCCTTGAATCATAAAGCCAGGAATCACGCGATGGAATATGGTGCCATCATAAAACCCATTGTCTACATATTGCAAAAAGTTTGCTGTAGTAATCGGGGCTTTTTCAGCGTCCAGTTCTAAGGTAATGTCGCCGAAGTTAGTGTGTAGTGTGACCACGATAGATCCTTAAAAATAAATAAAAATAATAGCTTAAGCTAGTCTGGCCTTTAAAGACAGACTATAAAGGTTTGGTATTAACTTTGATAGCCTGAATAATGATAGTGGATTTAGGCACATCGCTGAAAGAGCCTTTAAATCCGATAGGAGTAGAGGCTATTTCACGCACTACATCCATGCCTTTGAGCACACGGCCAAATACGCAATAACCAATCAAGTCCGGGTCTGGGCTTTGGTAGTTGAGAAACTGATTGTTCTCAAGGTTAATGAAAAATTGTGCGGTGGCTGAATCAGGATCAGCAGTTCTTGCCATGGCAAGCGTCCCTGGTTCATTAAGCAAGCCATTACCGGCTTCATTTACAATCGGCGCCTTGGTTTCTTTTTCTGCCATATCGGCTGTGAAGCCACCGCCTTGGATCATGAAGCGGTTGATCACGCGATGAAATATCGTGTCTTTATAAAAACCAGAATTCACATAGGCTAAAAAGTTAGCCACAGTTTTAGGTGCCTTTTCAGGATAGAGCTCAACGACAAAACTGCCGCGATTTGTTTCAAATGTCACCTGGGGATTTGCAGCTAGAGCGGTGTTATGTATGCCTGTAATAAGCAGTGCGAGCGCTAATACTTTGTAAAATCTTTGCATTTGGATTCCTTGATTATTGCCAGGGTTTATAGGGAGGTCTGGGAGTTTAGAACTAGGCCGAACCTTCGTAGATGATCTTCCAGATATTATTTTCTTGAATCCAATATTGTCGCTTTTGCATTTTATTAGCTAATGCAGGGCTCTTGAAGTCTTGCACAAAATCAACTACGACCAATTTCTTGTCTACATCCGGGTAGGCAAACATACTGATATCGGATAAAGAGATTTGCACAGATGGTTTTCCTTGCTGTACGCGGTATTTATGCTCAGACCACTGTTGGTAGTTGATACCGTCACTAGAAAATTCATGGGAATAATGTGCTAAGTACTTAGCGGTATCTTGTGATCTCCAGTCATTCAACCAATCGCTGATAGCGGCCTTTAACGCTGCTTTCTCATTGGTAGAGTCATCAGTCTTAGACCATTTAAGATTGCTGGTAATAATCACTGGCGTTTTACCGGTTTGCAAAATCGGGCCTAAGGCTTTCAAATCCTGGTTGGTCAAAACTACGCAGCCATCACTGGCACGCGGTGGGCGGCTATAAGTATTGTTTGGGGTACCGTGCAACCAGATTCCAGAACCTCTCCGGTTATGACGGGTATCCCATTCGTTCGGGTAGTTTAACGGGTAAGCGGCGTCGCCGTAGATATCGGCAAGTGGCTGTGTGAGTTTGGGTTTAGCAAAATACACACCTAGGGGGGTCCGTTTGTCGCCTTCCACCTGCTTGTCGGTACCATTTTTGCCTACCGTAATGTAGTAATCAGCAACATAGCTTAGTTTTTCATGGTCGTTTTTATAAAGGTAAAGCCGTGATTTATCGGTATCCACGACAATTACGTGACTTTGTTGGTCATTTGGCGCAATTAACAGATCAGGATGTTTCTCGCTGTTTTGATTAGATAAATATCGTTCAATGCGCGCACGGGCTTCATCACGCAAATCCTTTACTGCTTCTGGAGTATCCCTAGTATCTGAGTCACCAAAAGCCTGTAAATACTTACCTTGCGCCATCAATAAGTCACCGCGGACTAAATGGGCAAGCTTGAAATTGGGGGTGGATTGTAATAACTGATTAATCGTATCTAGCGCTTGCTGGTTCTTGCCTTGCGTAATTTCCAGCAGACTTTTTACCAGTAGGCTTTCAGCGAGGTTGCCTGCAACATTACCTACTGCGTTCAAAGTATGCTTAGGGAGCAGATTGCTCAAGCTGTAGCGATTGACTGCCGTCGCATTCCACGGCATCAAGGTAATCGCCGCTAGAAGCGTATATGTTAAAACTCTATTCACAACCATCACTAAACAAAAAATCCTAAGCAAGAAATGCTATAAAAATTGTACTACGTTTGAATAGTGGATTAACTAATCGATACCAAAATTCGCCATGCTGAGATATTGCTAATATCGAATTAGTTGTTAGCAATTTCTTGGTCAATCAACCAGTTGTCACCCACTTTTTTCATCAACAAAGTCTTAGTAGTACGAATTGGTTTGCCATCCGCCCGGTAAGATTGCTTGAAACGTACTTTAGCCGAGTTGCTATCCTCAGCTGAGATATTAATATTTGATAACTCAACGCTGATTTTAGATGGCTTGCTAATGCGTTCGCGACGTTGCTGCTCCCAAGACTTACGGCTTTCACCCTTTGCTGGTTTGAATGTATCGCTGTAGCTTGCTAGGTATTTATTGACATCTTTGTTGGACCAAGCTTGTGCCCATGTATTCACGGTTGCCGTTAAAGCATTGCTAGCGCTGTTAGGCGCGTCAGCCACAGCAGAGGTGTCTGGTTTCTTTGGGTCAGCAGCACGGATAGGATTGGTGACCTTGGCAGCAGGGTCAGCCTTAGCCGCGATAGTAGTTTTATTACCAGTACCGAATAAATCCTTAATGAGTGACAACTTCCCTTGTGCACGTGTATTGCTGGTATCAAGCTGCAAGGCCTTATCATAGGCTTCTGAGGCCATACGGGCATAGATGTCGCCTAAATTCTCATGTGCAGTGGCGTAGCTAGGATGAGTCTTTATTGCGGTTTCTAGCGCTTTCCTAGCCTTGTCATACTGACCTTGGTCAGCATATAGCACCGCTAGGTTATTGTATGGCTCAGGCAGGTTAGGAAATTTTTCAGTCACATCGGTAAAAGTGCGAATCGCTTCATCGCGACGGCCTTGCTCTGCCAATAATACGCCCTTCATGAATAATGCCTGTGCATTTTTCGGGTTGGCAGTAATGAAGGTATTGATTCGATCTAGCGCTGCTGCAGATTGACCTTGGTCTGCCATTTGTGAAATGTCTTTTAGTTCATCTGCGTGTGCAGTAGACAAAAACAAACTAGCTGAAAGGATCAATACGAACCGTATAAGGGTAGTAGTGAGCAACGCAATAAAATTATCCATTGTGATATACTTTTTGGGGTTAACAAGTAAAACGTAATTCTATCAATAGCCTAACTAACATCCAATAGCTCATTGTGGTTTAAGCCAATATATTTCGTCTTATTGGCAAATTCATATGGGTAACGAGCTAATTAAGGCAATATTAGGCGAAAATCGCTTCTTAAATATCATCCTACAGATATATCATGCTTAAAATTTATAATACCCTAACACGCGAAAAGCAAGTGTTTACCCCCATTATTGCCGGTAAAGTCAGCATGTATGTCTGTGGTATGACGGTTTATGATTATTGTCATTTGGGGCATGCCCGCGTGATGGTCGTATTCGATATGGTCAGTCGCTGGCTGCGCACTTCCGGGTATGAAGTGACGTATGTGCGAAACATTACAGACATTGATGACAAAATTATCAAACGGGCCAATGACAATAACGAACCAATCAGCAAGTTAACCCAGCGCTTTATTGATGCGATGGATGAAGACTCCGCTAAATTAGGCGTCATTCGCCCGGATATTGAGCCTAAGGCGACCGAGTTCGTTGAGGCTATGATAGAAATGATCTCAGTATTGATAGAAAAGGGTTTTGCCTACACTGCTGATAATGGCGATGTATATTATTCAGTCAATCATTTTCCGGGTTACGGCAAACTATCCGGTAAATCTCTGGAAGACTTGCGTGCGGGCGAGCGTGTAGAAATCGATACGCATAAAAAAGACCCGATGGACTTTGTACTTTGGAAAGCAGCCAAACCCAATGAGCCGAGCTGGGAATCACCTTTCGGACCCAATAATGGTAAAGGTCGTCCCGGCTGGCATATAGAGTGTTCTGCCATGAGCTCACAACTTCTTGGTGAGCACTTTGACATTCATGGCGGTGGACAAGATTTGCAGTTCCCGCACCATGAAAATGAGATTGCGCAAAGCGAAGCTGCTCACAGCGGAGCTAAAAATAGTAAAGCTGCTCACAGCGGAGCTAAAAATGGTGAAGCCGCACATAGCGATGATGGCCACGTCTGCCAGATGGTCAATTACTGGATGCACAATGGTTTTATACGGGTGGACGATGAAAAGATGTCTAAATCTTTAGGCAATTTTTTTACGATACGTACCGTGTTGGAAAAATATGATGCCGAAGTGGTGCGCTTTTTCATTTTACGTGCACACTACCGTAGTCCGCTTAACTACTCCGATGTACATCTGGATGACGCCAAAGTGGCGTTAACTCGCTTATATACTGCTTTGCGTGGCATTGACGTTACGGAAGAAAAACTGGATTGGCAGCATCCGCAAGCCACCAAATTTAAGTTAGCGATGGATGATGATTTCAGCACATCAGAAGCGCTGGCAGTGCTATTTGATTTAGCCAACGAGGTCAATAAAACCAAATCTACTACTACGGCTGCATTGCTCAAAAACTTGGCTGGTGTTTTAGGTTTACTGCAACGTGCTCCAGAGAGCTATTTGCAAGGTGAAATAGCTGCTGCCGGCGATAGTACATTGGATGTGGATGCGCTGATTATTCAGCGTAATGTAGCTAAAAAAACTAAGAACTTTGCCGAAGCAGATCGTATTCGCAAAGAGTTAGCGGATGCTAGCATTGTGCTGGAAGATACTGTGCATGGCACTATTTGGCGCAGAAGTTAAGACATTAAAATTTCCTACGTATTTTCCGTTTTCTCGCAATAAAATCCTCTTTGAGTGGCGCCAATGTACATTATCGCTATTCATGTTTTACTTGATACACACCGCTCTAACTTGCTTCATATCCGTCACGCCCTGAAGCACCTTCTCAATACCATCTTGTTTCAAAGTGCGCATGCCATCCTCTAACGCCGTTGCGAACATTTCAGCCACACGTGCGTGCTCCTGGATATTCTTTTTCACCTGGTCGGTACCTTCCATTAACTCATGCAAGCCTACGCGGCCTTTGTAGCCGGTATTGCTGCATTTATCGCAGCCGGTCGGTTTATACAAAGTTAACTGACC
>JACDEP010000168.1 GCA_013816325.1 Methylotenera sp. | reverse complement strand
CGGCACTTGAAGATACACAGAACCGCGTGAAAGGCTTGGATTTAGGCGCTGATGATTACTTGGCAAAGCCATTTGAATTGGCTGAGCTTGAAGCCCGTATTCGCGCCCTAATAAGGCGGGGAGTATCCGGCGGTTCGGCAACCATTACCTTTGGCGATTTGGTATTTGACACAAGTGGCCGCCAATGCGTAGTCAGGAATATCCCGCTTGCGTTATCGGCCCGTGAAAGTGCATTGCTGGAATTATTGATGCTTAAAGCGACCAAGGTTGTTAGCAAAGCCAAGATACTAGAACATTTATGTAGCTGGGATGAAGAAATAAGTGAAAATGCTGTAGAAGTCAGCATTTCGCGGCTAAGGAAAAAACTGAACTCTTTCGGCATAGAGATACGTACTATCCGCGGTTTGGGATACTTATTGGCACAGCTGGCTTAATTTCTTTATTTCCTCTAAATCTCCTTTTAAAATGATCAATTTCAAAACCAACTCTATACGCCAGAAGCTATTCAACTGGTTGCTCATCTTGCTTTTGCCCTTATTAATACTAAGTAAATTCTATGCCTATTACATGGCCAATTATTTCGCAAACTTAGCCTATGACCGCACCTTGTTTCGGGTTGCATTGGCCTTGGCCGACCAGGTTGAAGTTAGAAATGGCCAGATGGTAGTGGACCTGCCACAAAGTACGCTTAACCTGATTGAATACGATAAAGACGACTGGATTTATTATCAGATTCAGGACCAATACCGCCATTTGCTTATTGGTGAGGAAAAGTTAATACCGCCTAAAGTAATGCCCGCTGCGGGCAAGCACGTTTACTACAATGCAACGCTCGATGGCAAAGAGCTGCGCATTGTGGCTTTTAACTTGCCTTTGACCGGCACCAGCGCAACGGGTAATGCAACCATCTTGATAGGTGAAACTACTGCCAAACGCGATATCATGGCCAACGAAATCATCACGGTCATGCTGATACCGCAAGTGATACTGGTCATCTTGCTGATATTCCTGGTCTATATCGGTATTAAGCGCGGATTGATTTCTTTGGATCAGCTTAAAGACCAAATAGCTCGGCGCTTGCCGCATGATACGCAACCTATCGAAGAACATGCCGCGCCTCAAGAGTTGCAACCTTTGGTCCATGCCATGAATGAATTGCTCGTTAAAGTGAAGGGTGCTGTGGATGAAAGGCAGCAGTTTATTGCCAATGCTGCACATCAGCTAAAAACGCCACTTGCCGGCCTTAAAATCCAAGCTGAAGCCGCGTTGCGCGAAAGTGATATAGTCAGCGTCCAGCATGCACTGAAACAAATCAGCATGGGCAGCGATAATCTGGGCAGGCTGGCGAGCCAACTACTGAGTTTGGCAAGAGCTGAACCTAACCAGTACAGCGTTGAAGACTTTAGGAATGTGGATCTGGTAAAGTTATTTAATGAAATCACAGCGGATTGGGTTCCCAAGGCATTGGATAAGGCAATTGATCTAGGTGTGAGCTGCGATTTAGGCCAGCTACAATTGAAAGGCAATCCAGTCTTATTGCAGGAACTGCTTAATAACCTGATTGACAATGCGATACGCTACAGTCCTAGAGGCGCAAAAATTACGGTAAGTTTGCAAGCTGTAAAAGATAAAGCCATTTTATCCGTACTGGATAATGGGCCCGGTATCGCTGACAGTGAAAAGAGCAAGGTTTTTGAACGGTTTTATCGGGTATTAGGCACTGATGAAAGTGGTTGCGGATTAGGCCTGGCCATCGTGAGAGAAATCGCCCACCAGCACCACGCGCATGTCCAGTTAACTTACACCGATGTGAAAAAATCCACAGGGACGACTGTGAAAGTGGTATTTCCTATTCAAGTTTAGTATAGAAACTCTAAAATAAAAAACCACTCAGCGAATGGCTTTTTATCATTGGATCAGTTGGGCAAGCATTAGTGCCTACGTTTATCATTTTCAATTAATGCATAAGCCGAATGATTGTGTATAGACTCAAAGTTTTCGCTTTCAACCACATACGCATCGATACGTTTCTCCGCGCTAAGCTGGGCTGCCACATCGCGTACCATATCCTCCACAAATTTAGGATTGTCATAAGCCCTTTCAGTGACGAACTTCTCATCCGGGCGTTTAAGCAAGCCGTATAGTTCGCAAGAAGCTTGTTTTTCAACCAAATCAATAATATCTTCAATCCAGATAAAGTCATTAATAAGCGCCGTCACAGTGACGTGTGAACGTTGGTTGTGCGCACCATAGGCAGATATTTTTTTACTGCAAGGGCATAAGCTAGTGACTGGCACTAATACTTTCACAGTAATATCAATTTTATCTTGGTGAATTTCACCTACGAACGTCACTTCGTAATCCAGCAGGCTTTTTACGCCTGAGATTGGCGCAGATTTATTCACAAAGTAAGGAAAGGTCATTTCGATATGACCAGATTCAGCTTCCAAGCGCCTAACCATTTCGCGAAGGATGGTCTCAAATGACTCGACTGAAATGGCGCGCTCGTTCATGTTGAGTATCTCAACAAAGCGCGACATATGCGTACCTTTGAACTGTTGTGGCAAGTGTACATACATATTGAACATGGCGACGGTATGCTGTTCGCCGCCAGTTTTATCTTTTACTACTACAGGATGGCGAATTGCCTTGATGCCAACTTTATCAATGGCGAGGTGACGAGTATCGATGGTATTTTGCACGTCTTCAATACTGGTAGGAATAGTGGGCTGATTCATTTTGATCCAATCTGTAAGCCTATGAATTTAGGCAACTTTATATCTTAAAAGTATAACGCTAGGCAAAAATATTGCCTAATTAAATATTTTAATGAAGTCCATCAAATATGATAGTTAAGTAATTTGCTGAATAGAATTGACGATACCTATAGCATCTAAACCGCATTCTGACAGCATGGCTTCGTGCACGCCATGCTCAATAAACTTGTCTGGCAAGCCTAAACATAAGGTTTGGACTTGCTTTTTACTACGGTGCAGTATTGCTTGTAAAGACTCCATGACTGCAGACCCTGCGCCGCCCATGACTGAATTTTCTTCAACAGTTACAATTAAGGTGTGGTCAGTTATCAGATTTTCAAGCATTGCCTGATCAATCGGCTTCACAAAACGCATATTCACTACTGTGGCATTAAGCTTCTCGCCAGCTTCCAGGCTTGCTGTGAGCATACTGCCAAAACTTAAAATAGCGATTTTTTCTGCAGATTCGTGATGGTTTAAATGACGTTTAATCTCTGCAGTACCAATTAGCAAGGCTTGCATGCTTGCTTCAATCACCGTACCGGTGCCGCTACCACGTGGGTAGCGCACGGCGGCTAAGCCATTATGCTGGAAGCCTGTATAAAGCATTTGCCTGCATTCATTCTCATCACTAGGCGCCATGATGACAATATTCGGGATGCATCTTAAATAGCTTAAATCAAAGCTGCCGGCATGAGTGGGACCGTCAGCCCCTACTAAGCCAGCACGGTCAATCGCTAAGAGCACAGGCAAGTTTTGCAGAGCGATATCATGAATGAGTTGGTCGTAAGCACGTTGCAGGAAGGTGCTGTAAATGGCCACGACGGGTTTTAACCCATCACATGCCATGCCTGCAGCAAACGTAAGTGCATGTTGTTCAGCAATACCTACGTCAAAATAACGGTCAGGGTAGGCTTCAGCAAATGCATTCAAGCCTGAGCCATCACACATAGCCGGCGTTATACCTATCAACCGCTCATCCAGCGCAGCCATATCCACTAACCAATCGCCAAAAACCTGTGTATAGGTTTTTTTAGAAGCAGTAGTAATTGCATCGCCACTGCATGGGTCAAATTTACCAACGCCATGGAATTTATTAGGATTATCTTCCGCGGGCTCAAAGCCTTTGCCTTTTTGCGTAACGATATGCAAGAACTGTGGGCCTTTGAGTTGCTTGATATTGTTTAAGGTGTCTATCAGCGTGTTCAGATCATGGCCATCAATCGGGCCGATATAGTTGAAACCAAACTCTTCAAACAAGGTTCCCGGCAATACCATGCCTTTTACGTGCTCTTCAGCACGTCTGGCAAATTCCATCATGGGTTGTGGTAGAGCGGAGAGTACTTTTTTGCCTGATGTTTTGACGGTACCGTAAAAGCGGCTTGAGAGTAATTTCGCGAGGTAATTATTGAGCGCACCGACGTTATTGGAAATGCTCATATCATTGTCATTTAATATGACTAACAAGTTCGCATCCATATTGCCGGCGTTATTTAATGCCTCAAAAGCCATACCGGCCGTCATTGCGCCATCGCCAATAATCGCCACAGCACGTCTTTCCAAACC
>JACDEP010000044.1 GCA_013816325.1 Methylotenera sp. | reverse complement strand
CTTCAAAGTCACGGGTACGTCAACGGCATTCACTACCGCTCTCAGAATTTGCGCAACCAGTGGTTCATCTTTTAATAGTGCAGAGCCGGCCATCACGTTACAGATTTTCTTGGCTGGGCAACCCATGTTGATATCGATGATCTGCGCGCCATTATCCACATTATGTTTGGCAGCTTCGGCCATCATTTTTGGGTCGGCACCTGCTATCTGCACAGATATCGGGTCAACTTCGCCCTCATGATTAGCGCGGCGTAAGGTCTTTTCGCTACCGTAAAGCAAGGAGTTGGAAGTCACCATCTCTGAAACAGCCAGTCCTGCGCCCATTTTTTTACAAAGTTGGCGGAAAGGCCTATCCGTCACGCCAGCCATGGGCGCTACGATTAGATTGTTTTTTAAAATGTGCTTACCGATTTGCATTAGGTTTATAGTATTTCACGATAATTGCGCTGATTTCGTTATCTGCTTGAGATATGCCTTAAGTCACAAACATAATTTTTGCAGAACTGCCTATTTTATACGCAATTTGCATGACTGGGAATGCGCTTTACGCTGTAACTATATTATTATTTTTGCAGTAACAATAATCTAGAAATTGGTTCAAATGGCTTGCCACGGAAATCCAGCAGCAGTAACGCCATCTTGAATATCCAGCATGGCTTTTTGCACAGCCTTGTTAGGCCCTTTTACACCGAGCTCTATGGTCTTATTCGGGCCTAATTTTGGCAGGCTAAATAACTTGGTTTCCGGATGGTTTTTGACAATTGCATTCATCAGGTCAATCAGCTGGCTCTCGCCGGCATCATTAACTAATATTGAGGATTCTACGATACTGGATTGATTGAATAGATAGCGGTAATGTGTATCTAACACCCACTCCATCATCGGCCAAGCCATTTGCGGAAAACCCGGTAGGAAATAATGATTATGAATTGCAAAGCCAGCTACGCGATTCACGGGGTTTGGAATCAATACAGCGTTTTGCGGAAAGTCAGCCATTAATACGCGTTTTGGAAAAGCGCCTTCCCCAAACTGTACTTCTATTTCAGCGACAGCACCTGCATGTCGTTCGATAGGCACTTGCAACGCTGCGGCAGCACATTGTCGGGTGTAATCGTCCGGGGTTGCACCGACTCCGCCAAAGCTGAAAACGATGCTATTTGAAGCAAAACTTTGTTTAAATTGCGCAGTTAATTGGACAGGGTCGTCACCTAAATATTGTGCCCATGATAATGATAAGCCACGTGTTTTTAGGATTTTGATGGCCTGGCTTAAATGCTGATCCTCACGTTTACCCGAGAGAATTTCATCGCCGATGATATAAATGCCGATGCTGTGCATAGTGTTTTATGTGAGAGGATGTAAGGTCGGAGTAATGCATTGCTTAATGCATAATGAGCTCATGGTAGTATGTTTCTTAGCGGCTTACAAACCTAACGCATCCTTCATTACATAAAAAATATAGCTTTGTTCCTGCACGCCATGAAAAAGTTGTGCATCTGGGCCATCAGCAAAAATCTGCACATCTTCACCGCTATGCGTTTCCTGCTCTAGCGGAACATTGGCCTGCTGATGAAAATCCAGAGCATGGGTATCCACGCCAATTAAATTAGCTACTCTGCCAGTTTGCGGCGTTACAGCCTTATTGATTGTGGCTTCTGGCGACATGTTCTCAATGTTTCCCTTACCATTCACATAGTTAATCACGGTATACGGCTTATGATCCAACGCCAATGCAGGGCTATCACTACCTGGCAGTACAACTTTATCCAATATGGGATTACCCCGTTTCGCATAGCCTGACAAGGTCATGGTATGACTATGGTCTGCGGTGACGATAATCAAGGTTTCATCCAAATTGATTTTGGCCAAGGTCGCTTTTACTGCGTCAGATAAAGCAACGGTCTCTGCCAATGCCCGGTATGCGTTGCCCGCATGGTGGGCATGGTCGATGCGGCCGGCTTCTACCATCAAGAAATAACCTTTAGGATTGGTCGCCAACACGTCGATAGCCATGCTGGTCATATCCATTAGGCTGGGTTGAGCGCTATTGCTAGTGATGCGGTCTGTATCAAATTGCATATGATCGTCATCGAATAATCCTAATAAATGCTTGATTTTTGCTGGGTTGATGTTGCTCAGTGCATTCTTGTCCGTTACATAGTCAGCGCCGAACTTTGCCTGATATTCCGCAATCAAGTTGCGCCCATCGGTGCGTTTACCCCGTAATTCAACAGGTAGAAAATTAGCGCGGCCGCCGCCAAATAAGATTTCCAACCCATCGCCGATACCATCTTTACCATATCGATCTACTGCTTGTGCAGCAATGTCTGCAACTTTTGAATCAGTTGGCACCTGAGCATTATTTTCCCAATCCCGACTCGAAGTGTGCGCATAGGTGGCGGCCGGTGTGGCATGGGTTACTCTGGTAGTAGTCACAACACCGGTAGAAAGGCCATGTTCCTCAGCCAACTCAAGCAGCGTTTCCACACTATTTTGTTGAATGGCGGCTGCGTCTTTTTCATCTTTTAACACGCTCTGGTTGAGCCCGATAACTCCATCATTGGTTTTAACGCCGGTCATAATGGCCGACATGGTGGGAGCAGAATCCGACGTTTGCTGGTTAGCAGAATAGGTTTTAGACATGGCTAGGTAAGTCAGCTTTTCAAAGCTCAGCAAATTACGCTCGCCATCACGGCCTTGTTGCTGGCCTTCGAAAATTCGTGCAGCGGTCACGGTAGAAACACCCATGCCATCACCTAAAAATAAGATGATGTTCTTAGCATGCCTACCATAGAGCTGCATATGTTTACTCGCCTCTAATGCTTGTAAACCATCTTGACGCCATGTCGTTGCATCTTCTGCTAAACAATGAGTTGAGAGCATGACGACATATATTGTTAGCGAGAGAGCAAATACGGGCGGTTTCATTAAAGATGCAGATATTGAGAAAATGACAATTCTACATATTCTTTATGGCAGTTTTATTTAATGCGCATTTTCCCAGTTATTGCCTACGCCAACTTCCGCTAACAAAGGCACATCTAATGTAGCGACACCTTGCATGAGTTGCGGTAACCTCGTTTTAACAAGTTCTAGCTCGCTATCCGGTACTTCCAATACCAGTTCATCGTGTACTTGCATGACTAGTTTAGTCTGTAACTTTTCGTCTGTTAGCCATTTATCTACCGCAATCATGGCAAGCTTTATGAGGTCTGCAGCGGTTCCCTGCATAGGCGCATTAATCGCGGCACGCTCGGCACCCGCCCTGCGCATGCCATTGGAGCTATTGATTTCCGGTACCCAGAGCCTGCGACCAAAAAAGGTTTCAACATAACCTTTTTGCCGCGCTAGCTCTCGGGTATCTTGCATGTATTGGCGTACACCGGGATAGCGAGCAAAGTAACGTTCAATATAGCTCGCAGCGGCACTACGTTCGATATTGAGATTCTGCGCTAACCCGAAAGCGCTCATGCCATAAATCAAACCGAAATTAATGACTTTTGCATAGCGTCGTTGTTCATGGTCTACTGCGACGCGTTCTATACCAAAAATTTCCGCTGCAGTGGCACGATGAATATCTTCATTATTGGCAAAGGCATACAGCATGCCTTCGTCCTGTGAAAGATGCGCCATGATGCGCAGTTCAATCTGCGAATAGTCGGCGGATACAATCTGCCTCCCTTCCGGTGCTATAAAAGCTTCACGAATACGACGGCCTTCTTGCGTACGTACCGGGATGTTCTGCAAGTTAGGCTCTGAGCTAGCCAAACGGCCGGTAATCGCCACAGCTTGGTTGTAGCAGGTATGCACACGGCCGGTATTAGCATTAATCATTCTGGGCAATTTATCCGTATAGGTGGATTTCAACTTAGCCAAGCCGCGATATTCCAGTAACACTTTGGGCAACGGATGGTCTAGCGCTAGTTCCTGTAATACGTCCTCATCGGTTGAAGGCGTGCCGGAAGGGGTTTTTTTGGTGGGCTTGATACCAAGTTTGCCGAAAAGAATTTCCTGTAATTGCTTAGGTGAGCCCAGGTTAAAGCGCTGCCCAGCGAGTTCGTAGGCATCATTCTCTAGCGCTACCAGCTTCATACCAATCTCATTGCTTTGCCTGTTCATCATGTGGCTATCAATCAACACACCATTACGCTCAATCCTGAACAGGATATTCGATACCGGCAGTTCGATATGGGTGTAAATGTAATCCAGTTTGCTGTCGGCAGCTAGCTGCGGATACATGGTTTCATGGAGTTGTAAGGTAATATCCGCGTCTTCAGCCGCGTATTCGCTTGCGACTTCTACCGTCACCTGGTTAAAGCAGACTTGCTTGGCACCCTTGCCTGCCACTTCTTCAAAAGTGATGGTCTTGGTATCTAAATGTCGCATGGCTAAATCGTCCATGCCATGCGAGCGATGGCTTTCGAACACATAAGATTGCAATAATGTATCGTGTGCGATGCCATTAAGCGCAATGCCATGATTAGCTAGCACATGCTGATCATATTTGAGGTTTTGACCAACTTTCTTAATGGCTGGATTTTCCAAGTATGGTTTGACTTTTGCCAAAGCTGCGGAAAAATCCAGTTGATCCGGTGCATCAAAGTAATCATGTTTCAATGGCAGGTAGGCCGCGCTTCCGGACTCAACGCTGAATGACATGCCGACGATCTTTGCATTTAATGGATCTAGACATGTCGTCTCGGTATCAAAACACACTAAATCCGCTTTACTGATTTTAATGAGCCACCGGTCTAGCTGCTCATTAGTCAGAATGGTTTCATAGTTGCGACTGGTATTTGCGGCATGCGGTGTCACGGCAAATAAGTCAGCGGTCTGACTTTGGTTCTGGTGCAGGTCTAGCTTATTAACCGGTGTGCCAGTGGGGGCGGGAGACGGACTATCAATTTCGCGCAGCCAGGTTTTGAATTCGTAGCGCTGGTAGATTTCCAAAAGCTTGGCTTTATCTTGCGCATGCGGTAACAAAGGTTCAAAGCCATTTGGCATGCCTGGGTGATCATCTAAGCCGCAGCGGATGGTGATGAGTTTGCGCCCAGTTGGTAGCCAGTCCAAAGCCTTCCTGAGGTTATCACCAACCACACCATTAATCTTATCGGCATTAGCGATGACGCCATCCAGTGATCCGTATTCAAGCAGCCATTTCACCGCTGTTTTTGGGCCCACTTTCTCTACGCCTGGCACGTTATCGACTGAGTCGCCAATCAGGGTTAGGTAATCAATAATCAAGGCTGGTTTCAGGCCGAACTTTGCTTCCACCCCAGCGATATCAAGTATCTCATCACCTTTTCTGAAAGCATTGGGCATGGTGTTAATGAGCGTGACTTTATCGTTGACCAGTTGCGCCATGTCTTTATCGCCCGTTGAGATAATGACACGCATATTCTGTTTCTCCGCCTGTTTTGCTAGGCAGCCAATCACATCGTCGGCCTCTACGCCATCAATAATAAGCAGCGGCCAGCCCGTGGCTTTGATGGCTTCTATGAGCGGTTCTACTTGGCTACGCAGGTCATCCGGCATGCTAGGCCTGTTGGCTTTGTAATCCTGATAGATATCGTCGCGGAAGGTTTTGCCTTTGGCATCAAACACACACGCGCTATAATCGGCAGGGTAGTCCTTGTGCAGTTTGCGCAACATACTCAGCACCCCGCGTATTGCATTGGTTGGCTCATTTTTGCTGTTGCGAAGATCCGGTAGCGCATGGAAAGCCCGATAAAGGTAAGAAGAGCCGTCTACAAGTAATAAAGTTTTCATAAGAATCCAAAGTTTTGCTTTGCGTTACATACATGCAGAATGTCATGCAGCCCTTTCAAATGGCTGAAAAAATTTCTCGCAGCCTTGCCTCGCTTAGCTTATTATGAATTTTAGTTCATAGAACGAGTTTGCAAATGACAACAAGAAAATTACCATCCATGTCCGAACCACAATTGCTCATAGGCGGAGACACCACAAGCCACGAATCATGGCATGCCTTTAAGATTATCGCAGAATTTGTAGAGGCCACCGAGCGCCTTAAAAAAATTACTCCGGCCGTTTCGATTTTTGGTAGTGCGCGGACACCGCCAGATCATCCATATTACAAACTGACGGAAGAAGTTGGGCTCTTATTGAGTAACGCCGGTTTCAGCGTCCTTTCCGGCGGTGGGCCAGGGATTATGGAAGCTGCCAATAAAGGCGCTTTCGCCGGACATGCTCCTAGCGTAGGTCTGAACATTGAATTGCCGCTGGAGCAGGGTGGTAACCCATACCAGGATATCAGTATCAGCTTCCAGCATTTTTTCATGCGTAAAGTCATGTTCGTAAAATATGCCATTGCCTACGTAGTGATGCCAGGCGGTTTTGGTACGCTAGATGAGCTTATGGAAGCTGTTACGCTGGTTCAAACTGGAAAATCACTGAAAATACCTATCATCCTTGTGCATGAACCGTTTTGGAAAGGTCTGGTAGATTGGCTTAAGACAACGCTGGTGAATGAAAAAATGATCTCACCGGAAGATATGGACCTTATTCAAATTATCGATAAGCCGGAGGATATCGTCGAGGCTATCTTCAAACATTATGAAACCCGCGGCTTCAGACTATCACCCGCGGAAGAACAGATTCAGCTTTATTTGTGATCATGTGGCTCAATTGCGAAGTAATTTGATAGAATTAATCGGTAATTTAAGCCTCTATATTGAGTAAGCTTAATTTTGAAGAGGTGGTCATGAGTAAAAACGATAAAAAAATTCACAAGAACATGTTGCAATTGATGCTGGTCGCATCTCTTTCATGGGCTGTACCCTCAATCGCTACAGCCAAAGAACCACCTAAGGATTTACAGCCGCTGGAAGAAGTTCCACCACCACCAGCTTTGAGTAAAGATGGTGAAGCCACCGATGAGCCGCAAATTACCATCGTCAAAAAGAAAAATGGCGATACCGTTGAAGAATATCGCCTCAATGGCCAGCTTTACATGATGAAAGTGACACCTTCGCATGGTGTGCCGTATTATATGCATCGCGAAGACCAAGAAGGCGGCTGGCTCAATGATGGGCCGAATAAGCCTTTGGTCGTTCCTAAATGGACTATATTTCGGTTTTGATTTTTCGCGATTTTGAAAGTATAAAAAAGGGTTTCGTGCCCTTTTTTAATTGTTGATTTAAACCTATTACATTTTAACTATGTCCGTATTCACCTCCGTTAGCGTACCTCAACTCAAAGCCTGGATTCAAGATTACGCTATCGGCGAATTGATGGAATTAAAAGGCATCTCTTCAGGGATTACCAATACCAATTATTTTGTCATTACCGACCAAAATAAATTCGTACTGACCTTGTTTGAACACAATAGTATTGAAGAGTTACCTTATTTTATTGATCTGATGAGTCACTTGGCAGCGCACAATGTGCCTTGCCCTAAGCCAATTGCCGATAAAACTGGCGGCACTTTGCATATGCTCAATGGCAAGCCCGCTACTCTAATTAGTTGCTTAAACGGCCAGGATGTTGAAGCGCCAAATGTAACGCAATGCGCCGCTGTAGGCGCTGTGCTGGCAAAAATGCACATTGCCGGGCTGTCATTCGATAGACAAGATCATCATGAACAAACCCATAATCCGCGGGGCGCAGCATGGCGCAGCAAAACAGCAGCGTTGGTCTTGCCACACTTGGATGCCGAGGCACAGCAACTACTTAACAATGAGCTGGTCTTCCAAACTAACCTAGATACGGCGACATTACCAAGTGGCGTAATTCATGCTGATTTATTCCGTGATAATGTATTATTTGATGGTGACAAGATCGGTGGCCTGATTGATTTTTATTATGCCTGCCACGATACTTTAGCCTATGATCTGGCCATTGCCGTGAATGACTGGTGCGTGAATGCTGATGGTAGCCTGCATGCGGATAAATTAACTGCCATGTTAGATGGCTATTATGCAGTGAGGCCATTTAGCGAAGCTGAGCACGCGGCCTGGCGGGGCCTGCTACGCGTTGCAGCCTTACGTTTTTGGCTGTCACGCTTGTATGACCAGATTTACCCGCAAAGCGGTGAGCTTACTCACGCCAAAGACCCAGATCATTTCAAGAGAATTCTAAAACTGCGAGCCTGCAACATTGATTAACAGAGTTATTGGAGCCCAAAGATGGCACATGAATTAAATAAGCCTCAAGTGCCAGAAGTAAGGCAGGTACCGGCAAAAAATGCCTGGATGTGGACAGTAAAAGGATTTGAGCTGTTCAGGGAAAATCCGGCCATGTTGATTATATTGCTGCTGATTTACTTAGCGATTATTATTCCGATTTCATTGGTGCCGCTGGTCGGCTCAATCTTAAGTGCTTTAATCGCACCTATATTTTCTGCAGGCCTTATGTGGGGCTGCCAGGCTTTATACAAAAAGCAGGATCTGGAAATCAATCACCTGTTCGATGGCTTTAAACATAACGTTTCGCAGTTAATAGCGATAGGCGGTTTTTATATGTTAAGCCTGCTTATCATTGCAATTTTCGTGGTGATGTCTCTGGACAAGCCGACTGTTGAAATGCTAATGAAGGGTCGAACCGTAACCTCGGAGCAAGCCAATGCCATGTTGTTACCTATTCTCACCGCTATGTTTTTGCTTGTCCCGGTTCTGATGGCATATTGGTATGCGCCAGTATTGGCAAGTCTGCATAATTTAAGCGCGATTAATGCTATGAAGCTCAGCTTTAAGGCTTGCGTTAAAAACTTTATTCCATTTTTCTTGTATAGCTTGATTTTTATGGTGCTAGTGAGCTTGGCATTGATTCCAGCCGGTTTGGGGTTGATTGTAGTAATGCCATTATTAATGACTAGTCTTTATATCAGTTATAGAGACATTTTTAACATTGATCCTGCACCCGTCCCTGAACCCGCATCCACACCTGCAATCGGCGACTAAATTGGGTTAAGTTTAGCGTATTCCAGCGCTAGCCATTTTAAGCCTTCACGCCCGAAGTTGATTTGGACGCGCAAGTCATCCGCGTTACCTTCATAACTCACCACAACACCATTACCGAATTTTGCATGCGCCACTTGTTGGCCTATCTTCCAAGGCATGGCGTTTTTCTGGCTTGCATTGCTACTACGGGTATTTCCTACTGTGTAGTTAGCATAAGCTTTAGGCGCTGGTTTTGAATTCAGGCGCTTTAATAACTCATCAGGTATTTCATCCAAAAAACGCGATGGTATGCCGTAGCGTACCTGACCATGAAGCATGCGGCTTTGAGCATAGCTTAAATATAGGCGCTGGCGGGCACGGGTTACGGCCACATACATCAGACGCCGTTCTTCTTCCAAGCCATTATTTTCATACATGCTTTGCTCATGGGGGCACAGGCCTTCTTCCAAGCCACTAATAAACACCGCTTTGAATTCAAGCCCTTTCGCAGCGTGTACGGTCATGAGCTGCAATGCTTCGCGGCCTACATCGGCTTGGTGATCACCTGCTTCCAGACTGGCATGGCTTAAAAATTGTGTAAGTAAATCCTGTGCGCTATCGCCATCTACATTGTTATGGTTACCAAAATCCTGATTGGTAAACGCAACTGCTGCAGTGACTAGCTCCTTCAAGTTCTCAATGCGGTCTTCGCCCTCTTTGTCATTCTGGTAATGCGCAATCAGGCCTGAAGATGAAGTAGCCAGTTCAGCAATTTCTGCAAGTGAGATGCCATAAGCCTGGTCTATCATCTCACGTATCAGGGCAACAAAACCTTCCAAGCCTTTGCCGCCGAGTTTGCCATTGCCGACCTTGTTAATTGCCGCTTGCCATAAGCTGCAACTTTGGTTGCGCGCATCCTCCTGCAATTGCTCTAACCCACGTGCGCCAATACCGCGTGCCGGGAAATTAATCACGCGTAACAGCGCAGTGTCGTCATTGGCGTTGGCAATCAAACGCATGTAGGCTAGGGCATGTTTGATTTCAGCACGTTCAAAGAAGCGTAGACCACCGTAAACACGGTAGGGTAAGTTGGCTGAAAATAGCGCATGTTCCAGAATACGTGATTGAGCGTTGGAGCGGTAAAGGAGGGCAATTTCGCCTAACTCAGCCCCTTCAGCATGTAACATTTTGATTTCATCAACAATGAATTGCGCCTCATCGTTATCGTTATACGCTTCATAAATACGTACAGGCTCTCCTTTGCCAGCGGAGGTCCATAGATTCTTGCCTAAGCGATTTTTATTATTCGAAATAATCGCATTGGCAGCATCCAAGATATTGCTATGTGAACGGTAGTTCTCTTCAAGTTTAACAATGTACTGAATTTTGAAATCGGTTTCGAAATCGCGCATATTGCCCACGCGTGCACCGCGAAAGCCATAGATCGACTGGTCATCATCGCCCACGGCGAACATGCAATTTTCTTGGCCGGCCAATAATTTTAGCCATAAATATTGTAAGCGGTTAGTGTCCTGAAATTCATCGACAAGGATATATTTGAAGCGGGATTGATAATGCTGACGGATGTGCGCATCTCGCTCCAGCAGCTCATAACAGCGCAATAACAGCTCGGCGAAATCCGCTACACCGTCCCGCTGGCATTGCTTGTCATATTCTTCAAAAATATCGCGCAGCTTTTGCGAATGTGAATCGTAGGCATCTACGGAATGGGCACGTAAGCCTTCTTCTTTACAGCTATTGATATAACCTTGCACTTGCTTGGGTGGAAACTTCTCATCATCTACATTCATGGCTTTCATCAAACGCTTGATGGCAGATAATTGGTCTGCAGTATCTAAGATTTGGAAAGTAGAAGGCAGACCAGCTTCGCGATGATGCGCACGTAATAAGCGGTTGCAAAGTCCATGGAAGGTTCCCACCCACATGCCGCGCGTATTGATTGGCAGCATACTAGTAAGCCTCGTCAACATTTCCTTAGCGGCTTTATTAGTAAAAGTCACGGCCAATAACCCGTTAGGGGATACTTGGCCGGTTTGGATAAGCCATGCGATTCGTGTCGTCAGTACACGCGTTTTCCCACTACCTGCGCCGGCTAATATCAATGCGGACTGGTGCGGGAGCGTAACGGCCTCTAGTTGCTTATTATTTAAACCGGTGAGTATTGTAGATTCAGATTCCATGCAACATTATCGCATGGCTATAAAGGAAAATTATTTGAATATAAAGAGTCTTGAAAGCGCAGGCAGCCAAATTAAATTTTTTAAATTATTTTTGAACTATTGATTTAATAGGCAGGTCAGACTTTACAGATGACGAAAGTCGTCTTTCCGCTTCTTTCCTCCCTGGGCGGAAGCCTTAGACTATGAGGCGTTTTTACCCCGATTTTCATCCCCTTGAATCGGGGTTTTTTTTGTCTTTCGGTATGATTTTTTTGTTTTATTAGTCCAAACGGACTAATCTCAACCATTGCGCAAAGTGTAATCTTATTGTAAGCATACCGCAACATTTAGTTACATTCAAATATTACTTTTTTTGGTCACATCCCAAGATGGCGAAAAGCTCTCATTAATTGGTGAGGGCTTAACAGCAACAATAACCGCGACTTCACCCAACCTAGCCGCATAAGAGAATAAGGTTCCATTGCGCTTCTTAACAACTGCCTGTGAGATTGGCTTATTTAAAAAGGCATGACCGATACACAGAACGATTGGCCTTAAACCACCAGCCTAACCAATTGCGTCAAAGCTCAATAAGCCTCAAGCAGATGTCCTCGAGGCAATTCCGACACGCTCCTTAGCCCCTACTTTGAATTAAGAACTAACTAGTTTAGCCATTACCAAGTTGGATCACCCGTCTGATAGCGATACTAATAAAAAACCTCGCCGTAGCGAGGTTTTATTTGATGCTAAGCGCAGTGGCTTTGCATTACATCATACCGCCCATGCCACCCATACCCATATCACCACCGCCCATCGCTGGACCGTCGTCTTTTGGCAATTCGGCAATCATGCAGTCCGTTGTTAGCATTAAGCCAGCAACTGAGGCTGCATTTTGCAATGCGCTACGTGTTACTTTTGTTGGATCTAAAATTCCCATTTCAATCATATCGCCGTAAGTTTCGTTCGCAGCGTTGTAACCATAATTACCATTACCGGCTGCAACGTTGTTTACAACTACTGATGGCTCAACACCAGCATTAGCTGTGATTTGACGCAATGGTTCTTCAACCGCGCGCAATACAATTTTAATACCTGCTTCTTGGTCTAAATTGTCGCCTTTTACCTTAGCAATCGCATCACGTGCACGAATCAATGCAACACCGCCGCCAGCTACGATACCTTCTTCGACCGCTGCACGAGTTGCGTGTAATGCATCTTCAACGCGGGCTTTTTTCTCTTTCATTTCGATTTCAGTGGTAGCACCAACTTTGATCACAGCAACACCGCCAGCTAATTTAGCAACGCGTTCTTGAAGTTTTTCACGGTCATAGTCGCTAGTGGCTTCTTCGATTTGTGTTTTGATTTGAGTGATGCGTGATTTGATGCTGTCTTCGTTGCCTGCGCCATCAATAATGATGGTGTTTTCTTTACCCACTTCGATACGTTTGGCTTGACCTAAATCTTCAAGTTTAACGTTCTCAAGTTTCAAGCCAACTTCTTCAGCAATGACGGTACCACCAGTCAAGATAGCAATATCTTCTAACATGGCTTTTCGACGGTCGCCGAAACCAGGTGCTTTAACTGCTGTGGTTTTTAAAATACCGCGGATGTTATTTACTACCAAAGTAGCCAATGCTTCACCATCGATATCTTCAGCGATGATTAACAATGGACGACCAGCTTTAGCCACTTGCTCTAATGTCGGTAACAGATCACGGATGTTTGAGATTTTTTTGTCGTGTAATAACACGAAAGGATTGTCTAACAATGCAATTTGACGTTCTTGATTGTTAATGAAGTATGGTGATAAGTAGCCACGGTCGAATTGCATACCTTCAACGACGTCTAATTCGCTCTCTAAGCCTGAACCATCTTCAACAGTGATTACACCTTCTTTACCAACTTTATCCATTGCGTCAGCAATGATTTTACCGATAGATTCATCGGAGTTAGCTGAGATTGAACCAACTTGAGCAATTTCTTTGCTAGTTGTACATGGTTTTGATTGTGTTTTCAAATCCGCAATCGCTGCGGCAACCGCTTTATCGATACCGCGTTTCAAATCCATTGGGTTCATACCCGCTGCAACAGATTTCATACCTTCACGGATGATCGCTTGCGCTAACACGGTAGCGGTTGTTGTACCGTCACCGGCAATGTCCGAAGTTTTTGAAGCAACTTCCTTCACCATTTGTGCGCCCATGTTTTCGAATTTGTCTTTCAATTCGATTTCTTTAGCCACTGAAACACCATCTTTAGTGATGGTTGGAGCGCCGAAAGAGCGCTCTAGTACTACATTACGCCCTTTAGGACCTAATGTAACTTTAACTGCGTTAGCCAGAATATTTACGCCGTTGGTCATTTTTTGGCGAACTTCGTCGCCGAATCTTACGTCTTTTGCTGCCATGTTAAATTCTCCTAATGTTCTAAATTAAATTTCTTTCTAATTCGTCGCACCGGCTAAAGTCGGTGTCGAGCGTGTCTAGCATTTTGGTAGCTAGTGTTGCTTATCCGTTTTTAGATAAGTCACTGTTTAGATAAGTCACTTCTGCATCTAGTACGAAATGACAAAGAAATTACTCAACAATCGCCATGATGTCTTCTTCACGCATTACCAATAATTCTTCGCCGTCAACTTTAACGGTTTGGCCTGCGTACTTGCCGAACAACACCTTGTCACCAATTTTAACGTCTAAGGCAATTAATTTGCCGCTGTCATCTTTTTTACCGTTGCCAAC
>JACDEP010000043.1:9947-13968 GCA_013816325.1 Methylotenera sp. | reverse complement strand
TTATAGTGTAATGCTGGGCGGTATGTTTGCCGGCACTGAAGAAGCGCCTGGTGAAATTGAGCTATATCAAGGTCGTTCATACAAGTCATATCGCGGCATGGGCTCAATTGGCGCCATGCAAAAAGGTTCTAGTGACCGCTACTTCCAAGACAATAATGGTAATGCTGATAAGTTAGTTCCAGAAGGTATTGAAGGCCGTGTGCCTTATAAAGGCAGCGTACTTGCCGTTATTCACCAATTGATGGGCGGCTTGCGCGCTTCCATGGGTTATGTGGGCGCAAGCACTATTACAGAAATGCGTGAAAATGCAGAGTTTGTACAAATCACTTCTGCTGGAATGCGCGAATCACATGTGCATGATGTACAAATCACTAAAGAAGCCCCTAATTACCGTATTGATTAATAACACCTATCCTGCAAGACACGGCCTACTCTAATTCGCACCGTGTTTTGCATTTATTTTGTGATTCACCAACTCTAGACTCGCTATGTCCCACTCAAAAATCCTTATTCTCGATTTCGGCTCACAAGTTACCCAACTGATTGCACGTAGAGTGCGCGAAGCGCATGTGTATTGTGAGATTCATTCTTGCGATGTCACTGATGAGTTTGTACGTAATTTTGGCGCCGATGGCATTATCTTGTCCGGTAGCCATGCCAGCATATATGAAGAGGAAACTGACAAAGCGCCACAAGCAGTTTTTGAATTAGGTGTGCCGGTGTTAGGTATCTGTTACGGTATGCAAGCTATGGCGCAGCAATTAGGCGGCAAGGTAGAAGCGGGTTCTAAACGTGAATTTGGCTTTGCCGAAGTTCGCGCACGTGGCCATTCCGCGTTCTTTAATGATATCCAGGACCGCACCAATGCTGAAGGCCATGGCTTATTGGAAGTATGGATGAGCCACGGCGATAAAGTCACCGAGTTACCGGCTGGCTTTAAAGTCATTGCCAGCAACGATACCACCCCCATAGCGGCAATGGCTGATGAAGTGCGGAAATTCTATGGCGTACAATTCCACCCGGAAGTAACGCATACCAAGCAAGGCCAAGCAATGCTGAATCGCTTCGTGCTGAATATTTGCGGTGCAAAACCTGATTGGATCATGGGCGACTATATTGAAGAAGCCGTTGCCAAAATCAAAGCACAAGTGGGCGATGAAGAAGTCATATTGGGTTTATCCGGGGGAGTCGATTCCAGCGTAGCAGCCGCATTGATACATCGTGCCATTGGTGACCAGTTAACCTGCGTATTCGTAGACCATGGCTTGCTGCGCTTGAACGAAGGCAAAATGGTCATGGAGATGTTTGCCGGCCGCTTACATGTTAACGTGATTCACGTAGATGCCGCTGAGCAATTCATGGGCCACTTAGAGGGTGTAACTGATCCGGAAGCCAAACGCAAAATCATCGGCCGTGAATTCGTAGAAGTATTCCAGGCTGAAGCGAAAAAACTCCAGAATGCAAAATTCTTGGCGCAAGGCACAATTTACCCAGATGTCATTGAATCGGGAGGTGCTAAAACCAAGAAAGCTGTCACCATTAAGAGCCATCACAATGTGGGTGGCTTGCCAGCAACTTTGGGCTTGAAGCTATTAGAACCACTACGTGATTTATTCAAGGACGAAGTGCGCGAACTGGGCGTAGCCCTTGGCTTGCCGCATGACATGGTATATCGCCACCCTTTCCCAGGCCCAGGCCTAGGCGTACGTATTCTGGGTGCAGTGAATAAAGAGTTTGCTGATTTGCTGCGGGGGGCTGATGCGATTTTTATCGAAGAACTGCGTGCTAGCGGCTGGTATGAAAAAACTTCACAGGCCTTCACTGTGTTTCTACCGGTAAAATCCGTTGGTGTGATGGGCGATGGCCGTACTTATGATTACGTGGTTGCGTTACGTGCCGTGATTACCAGCGACTTTATGACTGCACACTGGGCTGAATTGCCTTATGATTTGCTAGGCAAGGTATCCAATCGGATTATCAACGAAGTACGCGGTATCAACCGGGTCGTTTATGATATTTCCGGCAAGCCACCTGCTACGATAGAATGGGAATAGTCTTACAATTACTCACAAAATCAAAAACTTAAACCTTTTGGTATAATCATCTGTGGTCTTATAATAAATGAGGAACGTCATATGAAATTATTGAACATACTGGTTTTTTATATCGCTTTATTTATGTTAGCTTCATGTGCGAACGATGGGCCTAAAATTGCGCTATACCCACAAAAACTGATTCAGGTAGTGAATGATAAGTATCCGGCTGAAGCTACTAATCTTATTTTCATCGGCGCCCCGGAAGGCATGATTGCGCCGGGAGAAGCCGTAAAAGAAGTATCGTCCGGTGTGGATTCAAGCAAGGTTGTGACCATTATCACTTCCCTGAAAGTTAAAACTTCTACCATTATTATTGCCGGAAATGATGATAATCTGACAGCAGCAACTCTGGAAAAAGCGTTGCTTATGGGTAAAGAACAAGTATCTGGTTCAAAAATCGTTTACTTTGGCGGCAAGCCATTTATCAGTAACTTAAGCAAGTTAGCTGCTGATGCCGGGGTGACTGTTGAGTTCTTAGACTTGCCCAGTTAATAGCTTTCAATATATAGCAACAATCAGAGCCGGGCTTGCTCGGCTTAATTTTTTGGCTTGGATAAACTATGAGTCGCGCTTTCGTTAAAGAAAATGATCTTGAACATGCGGGTATTGATATTCCAGAACGCCCAGTAAGCAATGAGGCTAACTATGTAACGCCTACTGGACTAAAGCAGCTAGAAGCCGATGCGGACAAATTAGAACAGCAACGAACAGGATTAAAAAAACTGCAAGGGAGCAAACCAGAACAAGCCTTAGTGTCAGAAGATCCACAGATTAGGCAGAAGATTGCCGTAATTGACCGTGATCTAAGATTTATCGCAGCCCGATTAGGCAGTGCAATATTAGTTGATAACGCAGCACACAGCCCAGAAGCCGTATTGTTTGGTGCAAATGTGCTTGTAGAAGATGAAGATGGTACGGAGCATGCTTACACCATAGTAGGTGAAGATGAAGCTGATATCGCAAACAATAAAGTAAGTTACTTATCTCCTATCGCTAAAGCCCTGATTGGGCGTAAGGTCGGCGATACGGTGGAGTGGCCTCGGCCAATAGGCAATATCCAATTAACCATTATACAAATTAAGTTTTAGCTTAGAAAGTTTTAAACAATGCAAGTTAGCACTATGCAAAACAATGGCATGCCCGTGCATCAAGCCATTCACGCCCGTCGTTCCATTAAACATTATGATGCGCACCATAAAATGACCCAAACTGAGATCGACCAGTTAATGTCTTTAGCCATGTTGTCTCCGACCGCCTTTAATATCCAGAATTGGCGATTTATAGTGGTGACAGACCCGGTTTTGCGGCAGCAGATACGTACGGTAAGCTGGAACCAAGCCCAAGTTGAAGAAGCCTCTATATTGATTGTGCTGACAGCTGACTTGAAGTCATGGGCTAAACAGCCTGAACGTTATTGGAAAGATGCGCCGCAGGCTGTAGCAGATTACCTGGTGCCGGCAATTGGCCAATATTACGACAATAAGGAACAAGTACAACGTGATGAAGCCATGCGTTCATGCGGTATGGCAGCAATGACTATCATGCTGGCTGCCAAGGAAATGGGTTATGACACTTGCCCTATGGATGGATTCGACTTTGATGCGGTCGCCCAACTACTCAACTTGCCCGATGACCATACCCCAGCGATGTTTGTCACGGTCGGAAAAGGGATTAAAGATGCATGGCCACGCGGTGGCCAACTCGCCATGAGCGAAGTCGTCATAGAAAATCAATTTAAAGCTTAGCGATTTAAAACCTAAGTAAAAAAAATCAGCATTAATTTAAGCCAACGAAACCAAAAGTTTTTAGGCTCAATAACTTTAAGGACTACCCGTGTTAATTAGCAACAATATCACCATGCAATTCGGCGCAAAGCCCCTGTTTGAAAACGTTTCAGTAAAGTTCGGCGATGGTAACCGCTATGG
>JACDEP010000043.1:0-9937 GCA_013816325.1 Methylotenera sp. | reverse complement strand
CCGCTATGGATTGATCGGCGCCAACGGCTGCGGCAAGTCAACCTATATGAAGATTCTTGCAAAAGTACTTGAACCGACATCAGGCAACATCGCTCTGGATAACCATGAACGGATGGCTTTCTTGCGTCAAGACCAGTTTGCCTATGAAGACCAGCGTGTATTGGACGTTGTGATGATGGGCCATGAAGAAATGTGGAAAGCGAATGTAGAAAAGAATGCCATCTACGAAAATCTGGAAGCCACAGAAGATGACTACATGAAAGCCGCTGAGTTGGAGGCTGTATTTGCCGAGTATGACGGCTATACCGCAGAAGCACGAGCAGGTGAATTGCTATTGGGCGTGGGTATACCAATTGAGCAACATACCGGCCCTATGAGCGCTGTAGCCCCAGGCTGGAAACTACGTGTATTGCTAGTACAGGCATTGTTCGCTAATCCAGACATCTTACTGCTGGATGAGCCTACCAATAACTTGGACATCAATACGATTCGATGGTTGGAAGACGTTCTGAACAACCGCAGCTGCACGATGATTATCATCTCGCATGACCGCCACTTTTTGAATCAAGTCTGTACGCACACTTGCGATATGGATTATGGCAAGTTGGCTATTTATCCGGGTAATTATGATGATTACATGGAAGCCTCCACTCAAGCTCGTGCTCAGCAGGCCAAGGATAATGCAAAAGCGAAACAGCAGATTGCAGACTTGCAGGACTTCGTTCGCCGCTTCTCTGCCAACGCCTCAAAAGCCAAGCAAGCCACCAGCCGTGCTAAGCAGATTGATAAAATCAAGATTGAAGAATTCAAACCATCAAGCCGACAATATCCATTCATCCGTTTTGAGTATGACGAAAGAGACAAACTGCACCGCAATGCTGTTGAGTTGAAAAAACTCAGCCATGGCTTTGACCGTCTCCTCTTCAATGACGTTGATATTATGTTTGAAGCAGGCGAAAAAGTTGCCATCATTGGCGAGAATGGTATCGGTAAAACTACCTTCTTGCGCTGCTTGGCTGGCGACTTGCAACCCAAACACGGTGAAGTGAAATGGGCTGAAAAAGCGACAATCGGTTACTTTGCGCAAGATCATGAATACGAATTTGAAGATGGTGACGAATTATTTGAATGGATGTCACGATTCACTCAACAAGGCGATGACGACCAGACCGTACGTAGCATGTTAGGCCGTCTATTATTCTCAGGTGAAGATACCAAGAAGTCAGTGAAAGTACTTTCAGGGGGTGAAAAAGGCCGTATGTTGTATGGCAAGCTCATGCTCGCAAGGACCAATGTGCTATTGATGGATGAGCCAACTAACCATATGGATATGGAATCGATTGAAGCTTTGAATACCGCCTTGGATAAATATAAAGGCACCCTCTTCTTTGTGAGTCATGACCGTGAATTTGTGAGCTCAATTGCAACTCGTATTTTAGAAATCAAAGAAAATGAAATCATCGACTTTACCGGGAACTATGAGGATTATTTAATTAGCCAGGGCGTTGACGCCTAGCTCATATAAAAGAAAACGGTAAAACTTGAAACAGTTTTTGCAAAAACTGCTAGATGTGATTAACCCTGCTAGATTTACAGTTTTGTATTTTCTAGCGGGCGGGATTTTTGTAAGCTATAAACATGACCTTGTTTCATTTTTGCCTAACAACGCTTACCTACCAAAGTCTACTAATCTTTTTATCGATTTTTCGATACTAGTTGCTACTACCGCTATTTTCCATGTGTTCTTAATCAACCTGAAAAGTTATGGGCAAGCTGAGATTCAGAACAATAAACAATTTCTAAAAAATAAACTCACTTATTTAAGCTGGGTTTTTATCATTTTATTACTCATTCCTTTGGTTAACTTAGGTATCTATCGCCACCAGGTACCTAAGGTGGAATTTAAAACCTACGATAGTCTGGAGGCAATTGCTAGCATCGAAGTACAACAGCTAAAAAGATGGTTAGACTACAGAGTGGCAGATGCCCATGTATTAGCCAGCGACCAGCAATTCGCCAATAAGGTAGATAGTTTTTTAGGCGAAAAAGACCATGCCGGCGCAAAAGAAATACAAACACGTTTCGATGCCATTCTTAATTCCTACCATTACGAAAGCATCACATTATTAAATGCTGCTGGCAAGCCAGTATTACAAGCTGGTGGCAATTATGATGCCATTGCCCTAAATAATGGCTTTATTGATTCGGTACGCAGTAGCCATCAAGTACAGCATGGGGATTTCTTTATAGACCCACATCAATCATTGAACTTGCAGATCCTAGCGCCGATTACAGTCAGTAAGGGCAGAAACTCAGATTTACTAGCTTTTGTATTGATTCAAACCGGTTTTTATCATTCCATCCTCCCCTCTTTACAGATGTGGCCTACTAAGAGTACTAGCTCGGACGCCATGCTCGTAAAAAAAGATGCTAGCAACTTAGTTATTGTAGATGCCACGCCGAATGACATTAACGGCCAAGGCATCCATCATATTCCAGCCACTGCTGACACGCTTTATAACCTGAATAAAAAATTATCCTTAGGCAAAAACCTGCTAGGAAAAATGGCTTTTAGTGCCAATATCCCTATTACCGGTACTTCTTGGTATTTTGTAACAGAGGTAGCCCAAGATGAAGTGATGGCAGGTTTGGATAACTTACTATTCTGGACGAGTTTTGCGGCTTTAATTGCATTAGCCATCATTAGCACCGTTTTGTATTTACTGTGGAAGCAACAGAAATCGGCATATCGGCTAGCGCTTGATATTAAAGATATAGAACTTAATAAACTATTGGATAAATTCCATAGCACACCTTTTGTGGGTACCGGCACCGTAAATGCAACGACAAGAAAATGGTCTCTGGTGAACCAACGTTTATGTGACATATTTGGTTATAGCGCTCAGGAGCTGACCTGTTTGAAATACATTCAGTTAAATCATCCGGATGATGTGGAAACTGATAATGCTTTTTATGCAAAATTAAAGTCAGGTGAAATTAGCCACTATATGCGAGAAAAGCGCTTTATCCACAAATCCGGTAAATTAATACATGCCCACGTAGAAATAACAGCCATCCGAAATGATTATGATGAAATAGAAACCATTGTAGTAGCGGTGGAAGACATTACTGAACGTGTTGCCGCTGAACTCGCTTTAAAAGCTTCGGAAGAGCGCTTGGATTTAGTAGTGAGGGGTAGCCATGATGGCTGGTGGGACTTGGATCTGATAACGAACACGGCCTCCCATTCTGATCGTTGGTGGTCCATGCTTGGTTATGATGTCAATATGGATAATTATGACTCGCTTCATTGGCAGACTCTGACGCATCCTGACGATATTGAACGCACGTTGACGTATCTTCGCAAGATATTAGCCACAAAAAATACTTTATATGAACTGGAACTACGTCTGCGGCATAAAGTAGGCCATTATGTGCCGGTGCTAACCCGTGGTTATATCCTAAGGGATAAAAACGGCAAAGCAGTACGAATCAGCGGAACGAATACCGATATTACCGAGTTCAAGAAAACAGACCGGGAGATCATCACGCTGAACCGTCTGCTTTCTATGATTACAAATACTAACCAGCTTATTACCCGTAAACCAGGGTCAGTAGTACTATTCAATGAAGTATGCAAAATTGCTGTAAAAGAAGGCGGCTTTAACTTTGCCTGGGTGGGACTATTAACTCAAGATAAAAATCAGCTTAAATGCATTACTTATGCCGGTTTATCAACCAGTTTTATCGAATCTTTGGACCATAATCTACAAAACTTTGATTACCGTATCCCGGCGATTCAATGTATTACGGAAGGCCAATACATTATATGTAATGACCTTGAACATGCAGATTATGAAGAACACTGGGTGGCCAGTGCGCTCGAAAGCGGCTATCGCTCGATGGTTGCGTTGCCAATAGCGCAATATGGCAAAGTCGTAGGTAATTTCAGTCTATTCTCCGATGAGCCACAGGCATTTAATGATAAAGAAATCTCATTATTAGATGAATTAGCAGCGGACATTTCCTTTGCCCTGGAAATTGAAGATAGTGAGAACCAGCGCAAAAAAACGGAAAAAGCGCTAACGGAAAGTGAAGCGTTGTTCCATAACTTAGCCAGCAATTCCCCTGGCGGCATCTTCAGGACCGATAAAAAAGGCCACTTAATTTATTACAACGAGATTTGGCAGAAAATTACTGCCGCTACAGAGGATGAACTTAAAACCCGCGTCACTTTTACTGCATCAATCCATCCTGAGGATAGTAAGGCAGTTATCGCTACCTTTCAAAGGAGTTTAATAAATAAAAATGCGTTTGATATGGAATATCGGTTTATACACCCTAACCATGAAACTTTATGGGTGAAAAGCCAAGCGCAACCTAGCCATGACGACAAAGGCGATTTTAATGGCTTCGTAGGCCAATTAACTGATATTACCGAACTTAAATCTGTCCAAGAAAGCCTCTATATGGCTGGCGTGGTGCTAGATAACTCCCGCGAGTCCATCTTAGTGACCGATCATAACGCCAAAGTACTAATGGTGAACAAAGCGTTCAGCTTGCTAGAAGGCTATACCCCAGAAGAAATCATGGGGAAAAATCCAAATATCTTAAATTCAGGTAAACATGATAAAGGCTACTTTACGAATATGTACACCGCTTTGAAGGAAACTGGTGTATTCCAAAGTGAGATATGGAATCGTCGTAAAGATGGCGAAGTGCACCCCGGCATGCTTAGCATTACTGCAGTAAAAAATGCTAAGAACAAAATTACAAATTATGTAAGTGTGTTTACCGACATCACCAGTCTTAAAAATACGGAGGAGCGCTTAGCATTTTTAGCTAACCATGATGCACTAACCGGCCTACCTAACCGTATGATGCTGATTTCGCATATATCACACGCCGTTGAAGGTGCTAAACGTAATGGTAAACAGCTTGCTTTACTATTGCTGGATTTAGATCGCTTTAAAAATATCAACGATAGTTTCGGACATCTGGCCGGCGATGACTTGTTGCAACAGCTCGCAACAAGATTAAAAACAAGATTACGCGGTAATGACATGATCGCAAGGCTGGGCGGTGATGAGTTTGTGATATTACTAGAAGATGTCAATCAGCCTGAATATGCAGCAAAAGTTGCAGAAAACATAATCGCTACTGTTGAAGAACCTTGGTTATTGCACAATCAATCTGAGGTATATGTAGGCACTAGCATCGGCATTAGCCTATACCCCGATCATGGCGATAATGCACTAGAGCTATTAAAGCATGCTGATGCGGCTTTATACCAAGCCAAAGGGTCCGGTCGAGGGGTTGCTAAATATTATTCAGAAACCCTTACGCGCCAAGCTAGACGACGCTTTAAATTGGAAGCTAGGCTTCGCGAAGCGATTAATCACGATGAATTACGACTCCATTACCAGCCTAAACTGGATATATTCTCCGGCGAAATAGTGGGTGTTGAAGCCTTGGCACGCTGGGTTGATCCAAAAATCGGCATGATCATGCCGAATGAATTCATCGGTATTGCGGAAGAAACGGGGCTCATTACTAAGCTAGGGGAGTGGGTTCTCCAGGAAGCCTGTCAGCAGGGCAGGATTTGGCTGGACAAAGGCATCAACCTTACAGTCGCGGTCAATCTCTCCGCCACGCAGCTTTATCATAGCGATATTAGTAAAATCGTTCGCGATATTCTCAAGACTACGGGCTTCCCAGCTCAAAACCTTGAGCTTGAACTGACCGAAAGCATCTTAATGAGCAGGGAATCGGAATCTATAAAAAAACTTTACCAAATTAAAGAGTTAGGGATTTCACTTGCCGTAGATGACTTTGGTGCCGGTTATTCATCACTGGCTTATTTAAGGCGTTTTCCTTTAGATGTGTTAAAAATCGATCGTTCTTTTGTAGCGGATCTGGAAGATGATAAGGATGACAGGGCTATTACGGCGACGATTATCGCCATCGGCAGGACGCTGAACCTGAAAGTCATCGCTGAAGGGGTAGAAACTGAATCACAGCTTACATTTTTGGAATCGCACGGCTGCCATATGTATCAAGGCTTTTATGCCAGTCCACCGCTAGAACCAAAACTACTAGAGGAATTCCTGATGGAATACAAAGGCCATAACGTATTTGCATGAGGTACTGTGGGTGGGTTTGCTAGATAAAATTTTTCTGAAATTTCTGTGCATAAGGCTGAGTTAAGTCCTGGTATCAAGCATTATGTGCATTACCAATATGTTCATTACCCAGCTAACTGATTTATAACGTAATTGAATCCCAATAAAAAACCCAGCTTGCGCTGGGTTTTTTATTGGGATTCAATTGGCTTATTCTTTCAAAGAACGTTTACGTTCGTGCTCTAGCAGGTAACGCTTACGGATACGAATGGTTTTAGGCGTAATTTCCACCAACTCATCATCATCGATAAACTCAACCGCTGACTCTAATGATAATGCGATTGGAGTGATTAAGCGCACTGCTTCATCAGTACCTGAAGAACGTACGTTAGTCAATTGTTTACCTTTGATAGGGTTCACAATCAAATCGTTATCACGGCTGTGAATACCAATGACCATGCCTTCATAAAGTTTATCACCCGGCACCGCAAACATTTTGCCGCGATCCTGTAATTTCCATAGTGCGTAAGCAACCGCTTCACCATGTTCGGCAGAAATCAACACACCGTTACGGCGACCCGGCATATCTGGTTTGATTGGTGCATATTCATCAAAAATATGGGCCATCAAGCCGGTACCGCGTGTCATGGTTAGGAATTCCCCTTGGAAACCAATCAGGCCACGGGCGGGAATTTTATACTCTAAACGTGTACGACCATTACCATCAGACTCCATATTTTGCATTTCACCACGACGACGACCTAACTCCTCCATCACCACGCCTTGATTGTCATCTTCAAGGTCTACAGTCAGAATTTCGTATGGCTCACACTTCACGCCATTGATCTCACGATACACCACTTTTGGCTTACCAACAGCCAACTCAAAACCTTCGCGGCGCATATTTTCCAAAAGAATAGTCAAATGTAACTCACCACGGCCAGACACACGAAATACATCAGTGTCTTCCGTTTCTTCTACACGTAATGCCACGTTGACCAATAACTCTTTAGTTAAACGATCACGAATTTGGCGAGAAGTGATGAACTTGCCTTCTGTACCGGCTAAAGGTGATGAGTTGACCATAAAGTCCATCGTCAATGTAGGCTCATCTACGCCCATCACTTCCAAACCCACTGGATTTTCACGATCTGCAATGGTGAAACCGATACCAATGTTATCTATACCTGAAATAATAATAATGTCGCCCGCTTCAGCTTCTTCAACCGGCACACGCTCTAAACCTACAAAGCCTAAAACTTGATTAATTTTGCCTTGACCCACTTGTTTATTGCCATTCATCACAGCAACGGCTTGGCCAGTTTTGATGCGGCCATTCACTACACGGCCAACACCCAGGCGACCCGTATAAGTTGAATAATCAAGGGCTGAGATTTGCATTTGCAAAGGCGCATTGCTGTCACCCGCTGGGGGTGCTACATGCTTCAAGATTGTTTCAAACAGTGCGCGCATGTTGTCAGAAGTATCTTTCATATCCAACATGGCATAGCCATTTAATGCAGATGCATATACTACCGGGAAGTCTAACTGCTCATCTGTCGCACCTAAATTGGCAAACAAATCGAATGTATGGTTAATCACCCAATCAGTACGTGCACCTGGACGGTCTACTTTATTGATTACGACGATAGGTTTTAAACCTAGTGCCAATGCTTTTTTGGTCACAAAACGCGTTTGCGGCATCGGGCCCTCAACAGCATCAACCAACAATACAACGCCATCCACCATGCCCAATACGCGCTCTACTTCGCCACCAAAGTCCGCATGGCCCGGAGTATCCACGATATTGATTTTTGTACCTTCATAGATCACCGAAGTATTTTTAGCCAGAATAGTAATGCCGCGTTCTTTTTCCAAGTCATTGGAATCCATCACGCGCTCTGTCACGGCTTGGTAGGCAGCGAAAGTACCAGACTGTTGTAAAAGCTTGTCTACCATAGTGGTTTTACCATGGTCAACGTGGGCGATAATTGCGATGTTTCTTAGATTGCGAGACACTTTGGTCATATTGTTAAAGCCAGTTCATTGGAAAGGCGGCGATTTTAACACATTAAACAAGTAATTAATTTCGCATCCATAGTTTTAATTTGACATTCTCATTTAAATGGTTATACTGCGCGCTTCATTCGCAACTTGTTATTTATAGAGTTTGTATAAAAGTTGCTTGAATCATTGCCCTGACCCTACTGTTGCTCGTGAAATTTTGAAGCAACTATCAAGAAATCGTAATATTGATTTTTACTGGTTAGCGGCTGTGCCCGTGCGCTAGTAAAGATAATATTAACCCGTTTAATTGGCTATTTCAGTTAGCTTAATCAAAGTTTAATTAAACAAATATTCTCTCGCGTTTATATTGCTTGTGTCCATATGCCTATTGGCTTATGTTCAAATGATATGCCCGTATTTGCTTAGCGCCCTTTTTGTTGACTTAATATTGTTATCGCTTATGGTGATAACTCAGAAAGGGACTATTTTGTCTTTTGAATCGTTAAACCTAGATCCAGCCATCCTCCGTGCTATTGAAGAGTCTGGCTACACCACCCCTACCGCTATCCAATCACAAGCTATTCCAGTTGTGACTGAAGGCCATGACTTGATGGCGTCTGCCCAAACCGGCACAGGTAAAACCGCAGCATTCATGCTGCCAGCATTGAATCTACTTGCAACGCCGCACGAATCTAAAAGCCGTGGCCCACGTATTCTGGTGTTAACCCCTACACGTGAATTGGCTGCCCAAGTAAACGAAGCTGCACGTAAATACGGCAAGTTCTTGCGCGCCCGTACTGTCAGTATTGTTGGCGGCATGCCTTACCCGCTCCAAAACAAATTACTGTCACAACCATTAGATATCCTGGTCGCAACGCCTGGCCGTTTACTGGATCACATGGAACGTGGTCGTATTGATCTATCACGTTTACAAATGTTGATCTTGGATGAAGCTGACCGCATGCTGGACATGGGCTTCTTGCCTGATGTTGAGCGTATCTGCAGCCAATTAAGCGCTGAACGTCAAACACTATTGTTCTCTGCAACGTTAGATGGTGACATTGCACGTATCGCCAAACAAATCCTGAAAAACCCAAAAACAATTCAAGTGGCCGCACAACGTGAAAAACATGCCAACATTGAGCAACGTTTGCACTATGTAGATGACATGACACATAAAAACAAATTGCTTGAGCATTTGTTAATTGCACCAGAAGTCAATCAAGTCATTATTTTCACTTCAACTAAACGTCATGCTGACGTATTGGCTGAGGACTTATATGCAGCGGGTCACAAAACTGCAGCTTTGCATGGCGATATGACACAAGGTGCGCGTAACCGCACATTGACTAAATTACGTCATGGCGATGTAAAAGTATTGGTTGCAACTGATGTGGCTGCTCGCGGTATTGACATACAGGGCATTACCCATGTAATCAATTATGACTTACCTAAATTTGCCGAAGACTATGTACACCGCATCGGCCGTACTGGCCGTGCGGGTAACACAGGCATTGCCATTTCCTTCGCATCAAACATGGATAGACATATCCTACGTAAGATTGAGCAATTTACGGGCAACACCATGTTGCCCGCTGTAGTAGAAGGCTTTGAACCCAAACGTGCGATCAAGATGGATGGCCCTGGGGGCAGTCGTCGTGATGGTCATAAACCTGGTGGTCGCGGTGGTTTCAAACCACGTGATGACCGTGGCGGTAGTTTTGGCCGCGACAATAATCGGGGTGATAGCCGTGGTCCACGTAGCGATAGCCGCAGTGAGCGCCCAAGCTTCAATCGTGATGCAGCAC
>JACDEP010000042.1:7800-14150 GCA_013816325.1 Methylotenera sp. | reverse complement strand
GCCTAGACAAGTAGAATCAGAAAAAACAGCGGGATAAGGATAATAATGATATACATTGTAATAATCTAATATTGCTTTTTTAATCTCAGCGGCAATCCTAGGTTCTATAGCATTTAATAATTCTATTCTAGAAATCTCCATCAGTTGGTCGTTAAGTATTACCACCCCATTTAGATCACGTATCACTCCCTTAACAAATCCATTAGCATTTGAGTCTACAAAGTTAGCATTGTCTTCTCCTAAAGCAATGTCCAAATAATGTGTTGATAAATTTTGATTAAGTGAGGAACGAGATTGCTGTACACCATCCTGACGAGTCAATGGTGCTCCTGATGATATAATTACTGCGACCGCTCCTGTACTGCTCACTGCATTATTAACTACCTTATTATTCTGGTTAGTGACATTAATCGTTCCCAAAGTATCGCTGTTTAATCTACCTATCCTAGGATTGTTTTTGAAGTTTGTCGATACAGCATACCAAAGACGCTCATTGTCGCCATCCCTTAAATCATTTAAACCCAAAGTTACCCAAGGCAGCCGACCTAATGCATTTCCTAAGCAAGAGTCGGATATTCCATCATTATTTAGATCAGGGCATGGTAAATCACCAGGACGTCTACAACTACTTATGCTTGTACAAGCGGCTCCTATATAAACTGTCGAGGCATAACTTAATAAAGCTTTTTTTGCCTCATTGAGCACGGCAGCAGTTTTTTTATCACGAGCAACTTTAATATTATTTGCATTCAACTCTGAAAAAAAAATGCTTGTACTTACTAATACCAATACCACGGCTAAAACTATTAACGTTGCGCCAGTTTGATTCTGCAAATTATTGTAATGATTTTTCATCACCATCACCAATTATTCCAGCTTCTTCCAGATTTAACTGTTTCTCTTTTTCTACGGTTTTGAGTTCTCTAATTTGATTAGTTTCAGGCTCATAAACTTGACCTGCTTTTAATCGTACATTCGTGCCATTGGCAGGAATCTTCAAATCTAACGCCTCTTGGTTTGATGTACCCCGCTTATTGAGACGCCCGATTTTTACATCATCCACCGTACTATCCTCTTGCACAGCTTGGTTATTAATCCATAAAGTACTTTTACTTCCGTCGCTGCGTTTTACATAACCTTGTAAAGTAATGGGCTCCGGCAACTTCACTGGCGGGGCTTCAACCCCTGTATCTATTGGTTCTGGCGCCGCAATTTTTAACTTTTGATTTTGTCTTAGAATATCTAAGTTATTGCGTTCATTGGGCCGGCTAAACAACCTACCGAATCCATCATCAGAAGCTGCATGAACTAGCCCTACCAATCCATTTACCAGCAAAATAACAAGTAATACTAGCGTTTTCGTCATGGCTACGGCACCTGTATGAGGCTAGAAGACACTGGCTCGTGTATGGTCAGCCAATCCACATTGCACTGTGCGTGAAGGTTAGGGATTAACTGGTTAAATGTAGTGCTATTGTTAAGACGGACTATTTCACAATCCCGAAGCATAAAAGGTGCGGCATCTTTTGCTGCCATGGATTCCATCAGTTTTAGAATATCGCCTTCATGCAACATATCCAACTCCAGCTTCATTACTGAACGATGTAGAGCAAAACCACCAAAATTAAGGGTGAATGTCGGTTTATATTCCTCTTGCTGGCTAATATTATATTTAATACCAAACAATTTATGTTGCTGATGTTCGCTACGTAATTCGTCCACCCATTCAATACGGCGCTCTTCACCTACGAAGCCTTTATTTATAAGCTTTTGATATTTAGGCAGATATTCAGTAATGATATCTTTCTCAGACCCCGATGAGAGGTAATGTTGCCGGGCGGCATTCAACTGGTTTTTCTGGTTCTCCAGGGCTTTTTGTTGTTGCTCGCTATAATAATGAGCAAAACCGATAAGTAATGCCATGCCTACTAGCACCCCAAATAAAGTAAGAAGCGGTGCTTTAAGTTTTTGCCAATCTTGTGCGCTTAATTTCATGAGGCGATTGATTCCATGATCACTTCACCACGTTAGCGCCCGGCGCTTTGAGTACGAGTTTGAGTTTAAATATTGCAGGTTGTTTTTGGGTAGATTGTTCATCAGTCGTACTGCCTTGCAAATCTACAAATGAGCTGACATTTACAGGCTCTTGCAACACTTCGATAGCGGAAACCTGGCTATCTTCTTTCAACGCCGTCTCAAAACGGCGCACATTTTCTAATGCACCACGGTAATCTCCGGTGAATCCTAATATTTCTGCTGTAATGAATCCCACCTCATTGAGTTTGGTAGTATCAAAGCCCGTAGGGACAATAGGCTGTGTTGAAATTTTACCGGTAGTGACAGAGATAAGCTTGTCATCATCCTTAATATTAGGGTCATTAGTGAATGCCCACCGTAATCTATCCAATTGGATTTGCGGTAACTTTTCCAAAGCTGTGCTTACTACCTGCATCAAACGCCGGGGCGATTTTGGATAAGCATCTATCGCGCTTTCTAACTCTACCGCTGTTTTTAAATCGTAAGCATTGATCGGTGTTACAGGAAAATTCTTAGCCACTTCATCATAACGATGTTGTTGAATTAGAGTATCTTTGGCAGCTTGGTCTAAGTCAGATTTATACAGCAGAGCCTGAATGGACAAGCCAGCGGCCACGCATATGCCAATGACAGTCAGCGCTGTCGTGCTGATTTTTATACCCTGTTTTAATGTATTGAATTGATATTGCTTGGTAAGGGCTGGCGGTGCAAGATTATCCACCACATGCCCATTAGCCAATAGTTGCATATGTACTAACTCGGGAATCTGTTGGATAGCCTGAGCAGAAAGTCCTAGGCTTTTTGCAAACTGGCTCAAATTGATATCGGTTGTTTCTAAACTTTGTTCTTGGCTAATCGCTTGGCTAATTGCCTGAGTATTGCCATCCGCACTGGCTAATATAAGGTTAAGTGATGTTTCGCTGGCAATGAATCTTTGGCTGATCAAATACAACCGAGTTTTTTCTGTTTCAACTAAATAAAAATACCCTAGCTGGCTGCCGTCCTTTGATGAATTAGGTACCAAGCGGCTCATGCGTAAGCGGCCATTATGCAAATAGGTTTGGCGTAAGCCGGAAGACAAACGCTCACATAACAATATATGCGGTGCCATGAGCTTGAGCTGCCGCACCAATATCTGGCTTAGCATAGGCAGTAAGTAAATGCCCACTAACTGCGCCTGGACTGCCTGAATAGAAGTTACCCAGGGTTGTAAAAAATCCACATTATTAAGTGCAGCAAAAAGGTATTTATCATCACGCCGCTTATCAGTTTCGCGATTGATAAAATGTGCGGTACGGTATTCAAGGCCCCGATAAAACTGGTTCAATTTGCGCTCTATCATCTCCCTTTTTGCACTGCCGCCGGTATGGGGCAAACTTTCAAGGCGATAATCTTCTTCGACTGCATCTGCAATCAAATATACCGGCGCGGCAGAATATCGTTTAAGCAATTCTTTAAAAGCTAAATGCCCCTCGCCATCATTGGCAAATACCTGACTGCCCTGCAATTTACCTGCGTGCCAAATTCCAGCTAATAAGCTGTGGGCGGTGGCACATAACACTAATTTGTCGAGGACGCTTTTAGCCATTAATTAGACTTAAATCTTTAATTTACTGAATGAATCATATACTGGGCCAAGCACGGAGAACATGATAAATGCCAAAATAGCGCCCAAAACCACTGTCAGGGCAGGCTCTATCATTTTCAGCATTTTCTGCATGGAATCATTTACATCCCGGTCATAAAAATAACTGATGTTTAGCAAAGATTTATCCAATGCGCCAGTGTTTTCGCCTACTTTGATCATACGAACCACCAATGGTGGGAATAGCCCTGCGTTTCGGAAGCTTTCGCTCATGGAATCTCCCGCATTGATCTGTGCATGGGCGCGACTTAATGCGTCAGCCACTACTCTGTTACCGACGATTTTTTCACATATCTTGATTGCATCCAGGATGGGAATCCCAGTCTGGTACATCAGTGCAAAGTAACGGGCAAACCTAGCCATGATGATTTTATGTAGGATCGGCCCGGTGATTGGCATATTTAGTTTTAGCATATCGAATCGATAGCGCGCTTGCGGATTATCCTTAATAACGGTTGTCACTCCAAGCACCACCATAATTGGTAAACTTATTACTAGCCACCAGTAATGGACGAAAATATTGGAGATGGCAATGAGTAACTTGGTATTCCACGGCAGTTCTTGACCCATATTACGCAGGAAAGACACCATTTGAGGAACCAGGTAGCTCATTAAAAAAGCAACTGCGCCAAGCACGACAACCGCCACAAAAGCCGGATAAGCCAATAATTTTTTGGTTTGTGACATCAACTCATCTTGCCAGCGTATGGTTTCGAAAAGATTATTGAATACCACTGGCAATTGACCTGTCTGTTCACCGGCATCAATCAAGCTTACAAACACATCGCTAAATACACTTGATTGTTCTGCCAATGCTTGTGAAAGCAATTTACCGCCCTCAACCTCGGCGGTAACCGCACCCAATACTTTCTGAAAATAAGGATTGGTATTGCTTTCTCGCAAATCATTTAAGCATTCCAGTAAGGGTACGCCGGCACTACTTAATTGCTGCATTTGGAAACAGAACATCACCAGATCTTGATTACTGACTTTGTTGCTATTAAATAGACTGGTGGACTTTTTTGCGCTGCGAAAGGTAATGAGGTCCAGGCCCATACGCTCCAGACGAATTTCCAAATCAACTTCATTCAAAGCATCAATTTGCCCCATAGCCGGCCGGCCTAATTTATCGATGGCTTTATAATTAAAGGAAGGCATGAGCGATATCCGTCATTGCTATGCACTCATACGACTGGTCAGATCGATGACGCGCATGACTTCTGCCACGCTTGTATAACCTTCCAAAATACGGCGCACGCCATCTTCCGCAAGCGTAATAAAACCTTTGTCCAGCGCCATTTTTTGCAATTCATCCAAATGAGCGCGGCGTGAGATCAGTGAATCCATATCATGGTCAATACGCAATAATTCAATGATTGCCATACGGCCACGGTAGCCATTTTGATTACAGTGCTTGCAGCCTTTAGGCTTATAGATCTGTGGTTTATTGTTTGCTTTTAATCGCAACACTTTGCGCTCTAAATCGTCCGGTACATGGGCTTCTTTGCAATGTGGGCACAATACACGAACTAGCCTTTGAGCCACTACGCCTATAATGTTCCCTGCCATAATATCCGGCAGGATACCGATATCTGCCAAGCGTGGGAAAGCGCCAAGCGCTGAGTTAGTATGTAAGGTACTGAATACTTGGTGCCCCGTCATTGCCGCTCGGAATGCCATGGTGGCTGTATCTTCATCGCGAATCTCACCCACTAAGATAATGTCCGGGTCTTGTCGCATAATAGAGCGGATGCCATTGGCGAAGTCCACCTTATTCACTTCCGCCACAGAAGTTTGACGCATCATGGTGACCGGATATTCCACCGGATCTTCCAAAGTCATGATGTTTACAGCTTCAGTATTCTGATGCGATAGCAATGAATACAGCGTGGTGGTTTTACCGCTACCAGTAGGCCCAGTCACAATCAAAATGCCTTCCGGGCGCGTCATCATCAACCGTAGCTCATCCAGTGTTGAAGCTCTTAGCCCCATGCGCTCCATAGGAATAATAGATTTTTCACGGTCCAGTACCCTAAGTACGATATTTTCCCCATGGATTGTAGGGTGGGTAGATACCCGAAAATCAATTGGCCGACCGCATAAATTCATATTCAACCGGCCATCTTGCGGCGCGCGTGTTTCAGCAATATCTAAGCCGCTAATGACTTTTAACCGCACTGCAACCCCCCCCCAATAGCTTTTATGCAAGCTGCGAATCTGCTGGAGTACACCGTCTATCCTGTAACGTATGCGTAAAAACGCGTATTCAGGTTCAAAGTGGATATCCGACGCGCCACGTTTTACTGCATCCATCAATAACGCGCCCACTAGCCGCACTACTGGTTGTGTGTATTCGTCACCCTCTGCAGATAAGCTCTGGTAATCGATTTCACCGGTCTCAATTTCACGCAGGATACCGTCTACAGAAAGTTCGTAGCCGTAAAACTGGTCTATGAATTCTTCAAGCTGCGCCTCTGCCGCTAATACCGGTTTTAACTGTATCTGCCCGCCCAGCATTGCCCTTAACTGGTCTAGTGCAACCACGTTGAACATGTCTGCCATGGCGACAACCATTGTTTTAGTGGCTTCTTCGTAAGCTACGGGTAATAAATGGTAACGGCGAGAAAAATCCTGCGGTACCATTTGCAGCGCATCAATGTCCGCCACA
>JACDEP010000042.1:0-7790 GCA_013816325.1 Methylotenera sp. | reverse complement strand
GATAAATCTACACTCTCATGGCCTATGGTATGGGCCACGATATCGCGGACCATAGCCTCGGTCACAAAACCAAGGCGAACTAATTGGCGGCCTAAAGGCAGGTCATTTTGCTCCTGCTCAATAAGCGCAATGCGTAGCTGATCATGGCTGATCAGCCCTTGCTGCACCATAAGTTCGCCCAGACGAAGTTTACGTCTTTGCTCAGCCATGGGATTTTTTCTCGAACATCAATTTCAACATTTGCTTACCTATCCACAAATTACTGTCTTACCATATTTCTTATTATTGATTGGATACCAATCAACTATTGAAGTGTGCGTATTCTTGTTTCTAACTGAGCCCTGTCAGGGCTGGATGCGCCGGATTTATTCACCAAATCCAATGCCCGTTGATATTGGATTAAGGCCAAACTGGACTTGCCCAAATGATCCAAGCTGATCGCAAAATTAAAAGCATAGTCCGCATTGTTAGGTGCATAACGGCTTGCATTAAAATAAGCTTCCTGTGCGGCAGGCCATTGGTTTTGTTCTGCATACAGGTTACCCAGCGCTTCATGCAAATGGGCGGCCTCGGGCTGTTGAGCCAACATACTTTTGATTTTACTTTCTGTTGCAGTACTATCTACACTGGCCTGTGTATTGATAAGCGCTGATTGTGCAACGGTATTTCTTGGCTCGATTTCCAGCACCTTCTGGTACCAGCCAAAGGCATCGGCATCCCGCCTCTGACGCTGTGCGATTGCAGCCATACCTAATAAAGCATCTACATTGCGCACATCACGTTGTAGCACTAGCCGATATTGCTGCTGTGCCAATGCGTCTTGGCCATGATTGAAAGCTTGGTATGCCGAAAGCAACGTAGGATCTACTCCATTTATTTGCGGCTTACTTACAAGCTTGATAGGGGTTTTGCCAAAATTACCAGTCAAATCCTCATCGCCATTTGTATCAGCACTGCTATTTTTCTTTGAATGACGGTTTTTAATATTTGATTTAGCTACTGTGAATGTATTGTTTTCCGGGCTGGATTGAACCACGCCATCATCACGAGTTTCAACTATACTTTCTGATGTCTTGGCTAGATTGCTAGCAACTTTCTCTTGTGGCTTCGGGTTTTGTTGTATTTCAGTAAATGGTATGGGTGTATCATTAGGCTCAGTATTCTCTTGAGTTACCTGTGCTGCTTCTGCAGCTACTGTGGCCATCCCCTGAGTAGTAATCACAGCCGGGTTTATGACAGCAACATTAGCTGGGGCCAGCAGGGTTATAATGTAAGTGTAGCCCTGCAAACCTAACCAGATCATTAATGCGCCTGCCACGCCCAAAATCAATAAAGCTGATTTTGAACTACTCGCTTTTACCGACTGATTCGCTACAAAAACTTTAGCGGCAGCCTTCTGGTCAGCATCAGGGTTCTGGGTAGCGATTGTCTGAAATATAGGCGGCAATATCGGAGCCTGGTTTGAACCGATAAGCAATGATGCCTGCACGTTGCCCTTTAGAGTCTTTTCACTTTCTGAGGTAGCGATTAATTTATCGTTAGCTTTTTCTGTGGCTTTATCTGCGCTGCGCTTAGGCTTTGCATATTTGGGATCCACAATAAGCGACAATCCCGCCTCTTCTTCTAACGATAACCTTTTATCTGCAAAATCTTGCCTGGGTCTTTCCGTTTTTGTTTCAGCCAGCATATTTTCATCGGGAAATGGTGAAGTTGCCTTGGGTACAATTCCTTCGAGCTCTAATGGCGCGTTGCCAGCCTGGTTTTCACCGGCCAAGTTTTTGGATTTTTCTGCTTTTTTGTTTCTTTCAGCGTTATCAAGCGCTTTAATAAGTAAACTCATCGTTAAGTTTACCTTTCGTCATCAGGTTCTAGCTTTTGCTTTAATTGTTCAGAGGGGAGATATTGTTTATAAGTCGCTAGTTCGTCGCTCTCGAGACTCGCATTAGAAATAACAGTAGGTCGAAGGAAAATAACCAGTTCAGACTTTCTATTCAATTGCGCACGCGCTTTAAAGACATTGCCTATGACCGGAACTTCAGACACACCAGGTACAGCATCTGTGTTCTTTTTAAGATCATCCTGCATTAACCCACCTAAAACTGTCGTATCACCACTGCTTACCCGTAATATCGATTCCATTTCACGCGTTTGAATAACTGGGATAGTTGAAACGATTGTCCCTGTAATTTTCCCAGTAGAATCTCTGCTAACTAGATTCGGATTGGGATCCTGTACTGAGGTAACAAACCGGGTTACTGTAGGGCGCACATTTAGCATTACTGTTTTCAAATCATTAATTTGCGGAGTAACACTCATTACCACACCTACAGGAACGGTCTGTGGCGTAGTAGTAAATGTTGCTAAGGTACCGCCAACTGTGCCGCCAACTGTAGACTGTTGTGCTTCAATTGTGAAATAAACCAGATTATCCACTACCTTTAATACCGCGGTCTGATTATTTAACACCGTTAGCTTTGGACTTGATAGTACCTTGGTATCTCCAAACTGCTGCAGTAAAGTAATTGCACTGGTAATATCCGCAAGAAAGCCGGCACCAGTATAAGTGTATCCTAATTTAAAGCTAGATAAGGTGGTTGGGGTTAGAGGGTCTGTGACTGTCGGCTGCAAGCTCTGCGATAAGGTTAAACCTTTACCTATGCGAGCCCAATCAATACCTGCCTGATAGCTATCTTTAAGCTCCACTTCCACAATTGTAGCCTCAATCAGCACCTGCCTATTCGCACTTGTTAGCACTTTATCTAAAAACTCTTGGACCCTTTCGTGCTGTTTATTAGTGCCCCTTACACTTATAATGCCCGCCTCAGGATTTGCAATTACCGTCGCAGCAAAAAGTGTTTTATATTCTGATTTAGCCCGCTCACGACTTTCGTCATTTGCTCTATCTGTCTCTGCTTGATTTGTTACATTATTAGCCGCATTACTAGTGTTAGCTTTGCTAGTTTGAGTAGAACCAATACGGGTCACAATGACTTCTTTATCCGTTTCGGCCAGAATATCTTTAATATTTTGAATCAAGGTAACCCAAAAATGATTTTTGGATTCTGAAGATACCTGTGTCCTTGAACCATTTGAACTCAAACCACCTCCAGAGCCTGCAGCACCGCCAGACTGCGCCCCAGCCGCAGCTGCCCTCCCGGTGGTGGTAATTTCAGCAGCCGCACCAATAGAACCCAGTGTGTCCCGTGAAATGTTTACATAGTCAACCTTATAATTTCGCAATACCGGTTGGTCCGGTGTGATTGTCAGCACGTTATTATGAATTGTGTAAGTTAAATCCACTTGTTTAGAAAGTCGTTCTAGAATAGCTGGCAGTGTTTGGTCTACTGCATTCAAAGTAACACGACCTTGAATGCCCGGATGAATATCCACATTGAGCTTGCTATCCCGCGCAATAGCAAATAACACCTCCTTAACCGGTGTATCGTAAACTACAATACTATATGTTTGTTCTTTGGCCCGAGCTTTGGGGGGTGGTAAATAGGAGTTATTAATAACTGGTTTAGGAATATCCGCTAAGACGACAGGTTTATTTACGGGCTTACCATTAGTAGAAATAGGTACACCAACTTGACCGTCAATATGGCCGTTTGACGGTTGTTGTACTCTAGGTTTGTGTGCACATGCTGAAATACTTAGAGTAACGGCTACGCAAACCAATACTAATATTCTTTTGTTGTTTATCAAGCTCACTACTCCCGCCAATCGCTTTGTTACACTTTTTTACATATTTTCCATACTATGGCAGAAAACGCAAGAAATATCCATTTGCGTAGCAAAAAAATAAATTACAACAATAAGTTACACTTGATTTTTACTGCGTTTGATGAATGTCTTTATTAATACCTCCGATAGTTCGCAAATAGGGATGATTACTTTGAATTTGACTAGGCAATTTGCTCAGGGCATCTAAAGCTTCGTTACGTTGACCAAATGCACCATATAAAATCACCGTAAACATTTCACCATTTTGGTTTTTGCGATATAGATAGAGATTATCGACTTCCAATTGCTGAGCAATTTTTTCTAGTTCAGTTTGTAGTTGTGCCTCTTGCGCTGGGTTACTCGTCGGCAAAGATTTAATTTGCAAGGTTATGGTATTGGGCTGGCCGCTAAATAGCCAATTTTTGCTGTATTCCAAACGCTTTGCAACCAAAGATTCTTCAGACTTAGCAGGGACTTCAAGAGGCTTAATATTAGTTGACTTATTTATCTTTTCTGGAGTTACAGCAGACAGCTTAACCGCCTGCTTAACTCCTAGCGATGCCACTATTGCCTTGTTTGATTGACCATTACCATGCGGTTTCAAAGCAAAGAAAGTCGCGAATACTGCGATTGAAAATAGAATCGCAATCGTAGCCCATAATAGAAGGTTTTTATAATCAATAGGCTTTGCGCCAAACTCACTATCGTGGATTGCCGCTTTTACATGTTTGGGCTTGACTAAATAAACGTTATCTGCGAAAGCAGCTAACAAGGCTTTATCTGCCAGAATATTCACCCGGCGCACCAGCCCTTCAGCGGCTTTGGATAATTTCTTAATAGCTGCGTCAGAAAACAAATGCGGTCCATGGTAACCGGCTGCTCGTAAACGGAATATCAGATAATCGCCTACATCTTTGGTTTGCAAAGGCCCCAAATCAAAACCATGAGTGATACGCTCTCGCAACTGACGGATATGGGTTTGATTTAGATTCACATCCAATTCAGGTTGTCCGAACAAGACGATTTGCAATAACTTGTCCTGTTTAGTCTCCAGATTGGATAACAGTCGTATCTCCTCTAATGTAGCGAGTGGCATGCCTTGAGCTTCTTCTACAAAAATCACTACTTGGCGGCCTTCTGCATGGCGCGCCAACAAATGCGCTTGCAGTAACTGCATGACCTTCAGGCGGTCTGCATTTTTTGGGAGTTTAAGTTGGAGTTCAAAAGCGATTGCATGCAGAACGTCCTCTGGCGCCACGCTGGGATTAGCCAGATAGATGCTTTCTATTTTTGAGGGCAAGATGGTTTGTAACATACGGCATAACATGGTTTTGCCGCTCCCGACCTCACCCACTACCTTGATAATGCCTTCCCCATTGGTAATAGCGTATACCAGCGCATCTAGCACTGCACCGCGATTGCCGCCGGAAAAGAAAAAATCCGTATTAGGAGTGATTTTAAAGGGGGGTTCTTTTAAGCCAAAATGCGGGTAATACAATGTTTATCCCCTTGTTGTGTTACAACGATTTAGTCTTCTTGTTGTGTACTCATGCGGCTATACAGCGTAGTTCGGTTCACATTGAGTAATTTCGCTGCTTGGCTTAAATTACCATGGGTCATTTTCATGGCCGCGCCAATGTAAGCGCGTTCCCAAGTTTTAAGTACCGCATCCAAACTCACATTAGCTTGGCGTTGCAAATGGCGCTGGGCTTGCGCCATCATGCCAGCTTCATTACTCAAATTGGTTGGCTCGTCGCTTTCCAAAGGCTCCGTTAAATCGAACTCCGCAATCAATTGGTTTTCGTTTAGTGTTTTGCCAGCGTATTTAGCGATGAGGCGAATCACGATGTTTCTTAACTCCCGGACATTGCCAGGAAAATGGTAATCCAACCAGCTTGTTTGTGCAGCGGCATCCAATGCAAAGGGGGTTTGCCCTATCTGCTCGGAATAAAACTTTGTGAAGTAGTCACGCAATAAATGCTTGTCATTATTAAGTTCACGCAAAGGGGGTACCTTTACCGTGAACACACTTAGCCTATGATATAAATCTGATCTGAATTTGCCTGCACGCACTTCTGCCCGCAAATCGCGGTTAGTAGCTGCAACAATGCGAGCTTTGCTGATACGGGTTTGAGTTTCGCCTATGCGTTGATACTCACCATTTTCAAGCACGCGTAATAGCTTGGCCTGCAACTCTATAGGCAATTCACCGATTTCATCAAGGAACAGCGTACCTTCACCGGCGTCTTCAAAGTAGCCTGCATGTGCCATGGCAGCGCCAGTAAAAGCGCCTTTTGCATGTCCAAATAAGATGGACTCTGCTAATAAAGGAGATATTGCAGCACAATTGACCGATAAAAATGGATGTAGCATACGTTTACTAGCATAGTGAAAACTACCTGCCACCAATTCCTTACCGCTACCGGATTCGCCTTCAATCAATACGGGAAAGGGTGAGTCAGCAAACTGGTTAATCTGCATGCGCAGCGTTTGCATTGGTAGGCTATCGCCTAACAGACCACCGTTTTCTTGTTCGACATTGACTTCATTCAGCTCAACATTCTGCACTTTTAATGCATTGAGCAATACATCCTTGAGTTTGTCTACATTACAGGGCTTAGCTATAAAATCCACTGCTCCCAAGCTCATTGCCCGTTTTACATTGATATCATCGCTTTGTCCGGACAGTACATGGATTTTTATAGTAGGCGAATGAGCGAGCAATTCAGTAATGACCTTGAAGCCCTCTTCTGGAGTATGTGGTGTAGGTGGTAATCCTAAATCAACCAATGCTAGTGCAGGTAGAGTATCTAATTGACGCAGTAAACTTTGTAATTGTATGTGGGATTCAGCAACACATACTTCAAAATATTTACTTAGTACGAAATGCAAGGTATCAGTGATAAGTGGATCATCATCAACAATCATTAACACCGGACGGAGTGTTGCCATCAACAATACCTTTTATTAGAAACTTATGAACCGATATTACTATAGCCTTAAAGGCTAGGAGTATCAATTATTTTGAAGATGAGTTGGGAATTGAAGAGATATAGGTAAATAGGCTAGCACTGAACTTGCCTTGGCACTTGTTTAGATTAAATTTTTCTATTTCGTGGTTAAAGTTACTTCGCTAGCCTTTCGACTATTAGGCACATGTGGAGTATGTCCATCTCCGGTATTGTGCTTCTTATGCAATCTTCTATAACCAGGTTTTACATACACCCTTGTTACAGGCTGTTCAGCAGCAGCCTGCTTTTCTAACAGTTCAAGTTTACGGCGCTCAATACCTATTTTCTCAAGCTCAATATCATTTTTTTCTTGTTGTTGGCGCTCTACTTCTACTGCAGTACTTCTTTGCCGAGATTGCTCTGTGATTCTTTGAAGCCGCTCTTCAGCCTGGGCTCGTTCTTCAGGGGTAGGTGGAGGCAGAATGTCTAATTTGCGAATAGTAATATTTTCGCATTGCTTATCTTGATAGATAGTTTTGTTATCGTCTTTGCACACGAATACTTCTCCATACGCATGCGTAAAAAAGAACAATAGGGAGAAAGCAATCGTAAGTTTCATGGGTGTTACCTAACTTTGGTATACAAAAATTAGGCATCACGATTGATATGTAAGTTCTATAATAAACTAAATGTTTGGGTGCAATGAAGTCTAGAAGAGATGGGGTGGCTGATGGGGCTCGAACCCACGACAACAGGAATCACAATCCTGGACTCTACCAACTGAGCTACAAAAACATATACATTTAATTCAATAACTTACGAATAATAAACTGCATAAAGTACGTAATTAAAACCTCCCTTGTCCACCGCGTGTCCACATTGGAGAGAATTATGGCCTCATTTCGTAAGCGCAATACAGGTTGGCAGGTAAGAATCAAACGTAAGGGCTATCCAGAACAAACAAAAACATTTAACTCATATAGTGAGGCCACTACTTGGGCTAGGTTAATTGAGTCGGAAATTGACAGGGGTGTATTTGTAAGTAGGTCAGAAACTGAAACAACAACATTAGGCGAATTATTGTGCCGCTATTCAAAAGAAGTTACGCCGCAAAAG
>JACDEP010000167.1 GCA_013816325.1 Methylotenera sp. | reverse complement strand
GCGCCAATGTGTAGCACAACATTTTTATTATCTACAAAGTTAGCTAAATTGGCATTCACTCTCATGCCAATGTCTTTGCTGTCTTTTACAGCATCATTGTTCTGGCCACTGCCATTTACAATGTAAGCATTGTAATTTAACCATGATAGTGGATCACCAAATAGCATGATGCCGCGATCGTATGTTGAGGTGAACATTGCGCCGTTATTAGTGGCTAGCGATAGCTCTGTAAAATCTGTGAAATTGGTGCTTTGCGGACGTTCCAAGCCGAAGAATGGCTTAAATTGACCAATACGGATTTTTGCTGCTAACCACCGAGTAAAGTCTAAGTAACCATAAGTGAGTGCAGCAGTGCCTTTAGCGCCTGTATTGTCGTTGGCATATTCCCCTTCTACGCGTACTGCAAAATCTTTTAGGAAAGAAAATATACCGCCCAACCTGGCGCGACGGATGCTAAATGTGTCATTCTTCCAATCATCCGGCTGGAAAGTCCGGTAATCAGCTTGTATGCGGCCATTTAATTGTAATTTCCAGTTGCCGGCACCGTCATCAAACACCATGCCATCTTTAAAGCTGCCATATACAGGTGAGCCTTTGCTGCTGCCTTTTTCTTCAGATTTTGCGATTTTTGCTTGGCTCACTTGGTTTTCAACACCGACCAATTCTTTGGACATCACTTCTACTTGCTTGTCTTGCTCAGCATGTTGCTGCTGCATGGTTTGAATGATTTTTTCCAGTTGCTCAATGCGCGCTTCGAGCTCAGCATTGTTTGCAGCATGCGCTGACAAGGGTAATGTAACCGCTATTGTTAAAGAAAGCAGGGCGCTGTTGGACAAGCAAAATCGCATGAAAACTCCTAGTTGACTAGATAATGTATGGGGTTCGCGTTTTAGCAGGCTACAAGAGATGTAGCTGTGTTAGGCTTTATTTCGGTATATTATCAGAAATATAACGCTACTGGCGTAGCGATCAAATAGTGATTGTTTTGGAGATTCATTCAGACTAGGGTTTAAGCTAATAGCGAGATAAAAGTGGACATCTCTGCGGTTACAAATTGTTCAGACTCGTTTAGAATTTCCCTATAACGCTCCAGCACTAATTGCCCCATTGCCGTAAGCGTTGTACTGCCACCATTGGCGCCGCCAACAATAGTAGAAACGAGGGGTTCTTTGAAGCTTGCATTCATGACTATGACCAAGTCCCAAGCGCGTTTATAGGACATTTTCATGCTCTTAGCGGCAGCAGCAATGGAGCCGAACTCTTGTATCGCTTCTAACAATTTTGCCTTCCCGGGACCGAATGCGATTTCACTTCCGTTAGCGATTTGTATCTTTATTTTTATAGTAGGCATATGCTAAGTAACCATGATTGAATAAAATTGCTTTTATAGAGACAATATAGTTGTCCACCAAACAGAACGGGAAAATAGTTTTGTTAGTTTATTAAAGTTTCGTAAATTGATTTATTAGGTCTTTAATGAATTGGCAAAGCAACTTGCAATATGGTAGCCGACCCTACATCACAGCTTTCAGATCAGTATTAATCAATCACCAGCGTAGTTCAGGAACGCCACAGTAACTGATGGGACACATGGCAAATGGGATTGCTGGCCGCTGATCTAGATTGCAGAAGCGTGGAAACGCTGGGCAATATCGATTATTAAAAAGAGCAGACTATGATTATGTACAAGGCTATTACTTCTCTAAACCGTTACCAGTTGTAGACCTAGAGAAGTAATTAGCAATAAACTATTGGCATAGGCAACGCTTAAATACCCGCATACCACTCGTAACCGGAATCTTCCCAATAGCCGCCTTTCCCTCCAGCAATATGGTCAAATGTATCCACCAGTTCAATTCGCATAATATATTTTGCTTGTTTATAACCAAGCTGGCGTTCTACGCGCAGCCGAATGGGGGCACCGTTCTTTATGGGTAACGTTTTATCATTAAGTTGGTAGGCCAGCATGGTCTGCGGATGATAGGCGTCATCCAGATCGATACTTTCATAATAAAGTTTCGTACCATCAGCTGCCATAGGGTCCGCACAATAGAACATCACATAACGGGCTCGTTTTAATGGTTTTACATGGCTCAATACTTCATGCAAAGGCACACCGGTCCATTTACCAATAGCACTCCAGCCTTCAACACAATCATGCCGCGTAATCTGCGTGCGACTCGGTAAGGCCTGTAAATCAGCCATGGTAAAGGCCTGAGCATGCACTACTAACCCCCCCACCGTTAGTTTCCAATCCTCAAACGCATTGTTAGCCATAACTTGATATTCAGCGTTATTGGGCAATGCCGTACCGTTACTGCGAAAGTCAGGTGATAGGTCTTTTTCACTGAATTCTTGGGCCATCGATTTGCGGTTAGCTATCAGATGGTGAGCGTGTTTACTCAGGCTTTCGCCGCTACTTAGTACTTCGGTAAACCATTTGGAATTGGAAAGCTTGTCGCAGCCTGTCAATAATGCCATTCCCGTGCCAGCGACTAAGCGGTTAAAAAATTTCCTTCTATTTGGCATGTGCATCAATTGCCCTCCTTGTGCTCATCAATGCTGTAATAACCGGTAATCATTGAACGAATGTTATTCCACAAGCCGGTGATCATCACTTCAAAGACATGGATGAATACAAATGCGACCAATAGCCAAGCGACAATAAAATGGATAGTCCGAGCAGATTGCCTGCCACCAACAATATCCACCCAGCCCGGCAGCAAAGAATTCAAGAAAGGCGACATGGCCCAGCCCATCAGGATAATAAGTGGCAACAAGATAAAAATTACAGTTAGGTAAGCCAGCCTTTGCAGCACATTGTAACGTTTTGCTTCTTCGTCTTTGGCGTGCTTAAAACGGATATGGTCTTTGATGGATTGCCCGATTGATGCCCAATCCCTTTTGGCCGGCACCATGTCGCGTTGAATATGCCGCGTCATAAAGGAATATAAAAGGTAACAACAACCGTTAACCACGAATAACCATGCAAAGAAGAAATGCCAATGCCTAGCCATCGCCAACCATTGCGCGCTAGGCAAGGTCATCCAATAAGGAAAGCCTCTTGCTACCGCTTTGCCACTGGCAGTATAGGTAGTGCCAAGAAGTCCGCTAGTATCAAATTTATGACCCAGAATATTGGTGATGCCTTTTAGTTCCCCGGAGTTAGTCGCTTCTGCGGTCAGTTCGAAAACCGGTGGTCTGCCGTTGTAGGATGATTTTCCAAGGTTCAAAGCGGGATGTGCATTAAAGATATTCAGACCACTCATCAATAGTACAAAAAAACAAATGACGTTGACCCAATGCATGATGCGAATGGGTAAAGTGTGGCGATAAATTACTCCCGGCTTTTGTATATGGGTCACCATTATTCATCTCCTAGGCATCCTGTGATTCCGCAATCATACCCCTTTTTCATCCCTACTATTGGCCTTTAAAATTTAATAATTAGTTACCAGACTGAAGGCTTTTTTAATATGACCAATCTGGCTCTAGAGCTTGCTTTGTAGGGGTTTGTCCGTAGTCCGTTCAGACTATTGTGAGCTCGATTTAATTGCTATTAAATGCACTCATGAGATTAATCAATGGAAGTTTGAGTAGGGTGGTGTTTAGCGTGGGTGTTTAGCTTAACGTAATTTTTAGTAATTTATGAATAAATTTTTTAGGAGAAATAATATGAAATCTTTGAAATTAAAATCTTGGGTGATGGCTTTAGGTTTTGCATTGGCATCTGTTTCTGCACAAGCTGCAGTGACTAAAACTGCTGATTTGGATCCTGCTGCAGGTTCTGAGCTTTATCAATTTGATAGTGTTGGCGCTGTCGCTAGCAGCTTCAGTGATTACCTTTCACTTTCATTTGAAGGTACACGTGATTTAGTGGCTGGTATTAACGCTACTAGCACAAAAAATATCTCATTTTCCGCATTTGATTTAGTTGCATCTGATATGACCACAGTACTAGCAACAGGTACATTTGGTAACTTCGGTCCTAGGCTTGCTCTAGGTGGTTTAACTAGCTTAAACGGTGCTGGTGAATATTTCATTCACATCGCCGGTATCGCTTCAGGTGCAGGTACATACAATGGTACAGTTTCAATGGTATCTCCAGTACCAGAACCAGAAACATATGGCATGTTGCTTGCTGGTTTAGGCATGATTGGCTTTGTAGCTCGTCGCCGCAAAATGGGCTAAGTGCTCCTAAAAGAAAAAACCTCACCCGTTGGTGAGGTTTTTTTTATCTAAAATTCCTGCAATGCGACGGTATTCACTTAACCAAACTGAAACTTTGAAATTAACTCTTCCAGTCAACATATCAATTTCTTAATTTTAAGTTGAGAAGAGGTAAGTTAAAGCTTTAAAAATGCATTTCATATAAAGGCGAAATGCAGCCATAGGATTAGCCTGTAGGGGTTTGTCCGTAGCCCGTTCAGCCTATTGTGAGG
>JACDEP010000166.1 GCA_013816325.1 Methylotenera sp. | reverse complement strand
CGCATACCCTCTTCAGTTAAGCCTTTAGCAAAGATCAATTCAGAGATAGCGGCTTCCATGAACAATAAAGTGGATAGCTCAAACTGTGAGCCCATCGGCATACCCTTGGTCAGTGGAAAGCTGTTATCGTTACCGATTTGGATGGTTAAGTCCGCAGCATCTGCCATTGGTGATGTTTTTTTCATTGAAACTACAGCAAGTTTAGCGCCAACAGACTTAGCTTTTTTAACGAATGGCAATAAGGTTTCCGTACCGCCAGAACCTGAAACTAACAGCAATAGATCACCTGCTTTGATTGCCGGTGTAACAACCTCGCCAATCATACTTACGTTATAGCCAGCATGTACTAAACGCATGGCGAAAAAGCGTGAAACAAGCAATGAACGACCTGCGCCACCAATGAAAATACGGCCAGCTTCATCAACCAATTTTAACAATTTTTCGGTGTTGCTGTTATCTGTCTCTGACAAGATTGTGGTTAATCTATCCAAAATTAATTTTTGATGATCCATGATGTTTCCTTATTTTGTTCAACAGTTATTTAGTATGCATTTAATCTTAAAAAAAATCCTGACCCATTGCTGAGTCAGGATTTTTATTTACTCATCTCAATAATTTCTTATTGGGCTTGGTTATTGCTATTGGTTAATGAAAACCAATGCTTAACTTAAGCGTGAGCGATAGCTGTGATTTCAGCAGCTGAAGCAGCTGGGTCAGCAGCACCGTAGATAGCAGCACCAGCAACGATGATAGTTGCGCCAGCGTCACGTACTTGAGCAGCCGTAGCAGCTTTAACGCCACCAGCAACAGAGATTTCTACGTTTAAGCCAAGACCAGCAACCAATGCTAAGTCAGTGAACGGTGTTTGACCAGCAGCTTGTTGGTCTAAACCAGTGTGCACACCAATGATGTGAGCACCAGCAGCAGCAGCAGCTTTAGTAACAGCAGCTTTGTCTGCAACGTTGATCAAGTCAACTTGAGCTTTTTTGCCGTATTTGTTAGCAACGTCGATTACACCTTTGATAGTGCCCATGTCAGCAGTACCAAGAACTGTACAGATGTCTGCACCAGCTTTGTAGAACGGCTCAGCTTCGTAGTAGCCAGCGTCCATTGTTTTCAAGTCAACTAAAATTTTGTTGTTTGGGAATTTAGCACGTAACACTTCTAGTAATTTAATACCGTTGTGTTTAATGCAAGGTGTGCCGATTTCAAGGATGTCCACGTGTGGAGCAACTGTAGTTGCCAATGCAACTGTTGCGTCGAAATCTAATGAATCTAAAGCCATTTGGGTTAAAGCCATGGTGGTGTTCTCCGATTAATAATTGTTAGGTGTTACAGAATTATTGCTATTTTCATCAAACACTAAATCTGGGACTTAATGCTAGAAAATGAGTACTACAAAAAAACTGGACACTTATAGTAAATGCCCAGCAAATATATGTCAATTCTAAAGCGATAAGATTTCATTTTAATTACAAATTATTTGCATTTTGCAATTAAGCGATGTGCTTATAGTTTCTCGCTTAGAGCTGCTTCTAGTTTGTTTTGGTCTACTACAAAACCGCGGATGCCTTCAGCCAATTTTTCAGTGGCCATTGCATCTTCATTTAATTGGAAACGGAACTCTTCTTCAGTTAAACGTGCTGGAGGTGTGTTTTTAGCGCCGCCATCAGTTAACACACGAGTCAATGTACCTTCTGTTGCAGCCAAGTCTTGCAATAAGTTTGGCGAAACAGTTAAACGGTCACAACCTGCCAAAGCGATCAACTCCCCTGTGTTACGGAACGAAGCACCCATTACAACTGTTTTGTAACCATGCTCTTTATAATAGGCATAAATAGCGCGTACTGAAACTACGCCCGGATCCGTTTCTTGTGTGTAAGTTTCGCCAGTTTTAGCTTTGTACCAATCTAAAATACGGCCTACGAATGGCGAGATTAAGAATACGCCTGCTTCAGCACATGCACGCGCTTGGCCAAAACCGAATAACAACGTCAAGTTACATTGGATGCCTTCTTTTTCAAGAATCTCACCAGCTTTGATGCCTTCCCATGTTGAGGCTAATTTGATTAACACGCGGTCTTTACCAACACCAGCTTCTTGGTAGAATTGAATCAATTTACGACCTTTAGCAACCATTTTCTCAACGTTGAATGATAAGCGTGCATCTACTTCTGTAGAGATACGGCCTGGCACAACTTTAGAGATTTCAATACCGATCAATACAGCTAATTTGTCAGCAGCGTTTTCAATTTGAATTTCTTTGCTGCCACCTTGTGCTTTTGCATAAGCAATCGCTTCATCGATCAGGTGTGCGTATTGTGGCAACGTGCTTGCTTTAAGTAATAAAGAAGGATTGGTTGTTGCATCTACAGGCTTAACGCTTTTAATCGCTTCTACGTCCCCGGTATCAGCCACGATAGTGGTCATGGATTTCAACTGCTCTAATAAATTTGCCATTACTGCCTCCTGAAAATTATCAATTTACCCAGTCATTTCGAGTACATTTGCAGGCAAATTTATCGAAAGTGGGAGTCTATACAAAATCTAGTCCAATATTATATCTGAAAAGTTTTTCAGTGTCCCGGTGAGTTGGCGCTATGGCTAATTACATTTTCATTAATGTTATTGATATTCCATGACTACCAGGTGGAAGTATGTATAAATAACCGCATGAAATTTAAAGAGTTATTGTTGATAGATATTACCTAGTATGTTCTAGTCTATATCCTTGTTGATAGATTGAAGTCAATTTCCAGCCATATTCTGGTGTTAATTTTAATTTGCTACGCAGATGACTCACATGCACATCTACTTTCCGCGTTTCGATATCTGAGGTAGTGCCCCAAACCACATGCATTAGGTGCGAGCGTGACAACAACATGCCTTCGTTCTTTAAAAAATATAAGGCCAGATCAAATTCTTTATCAGTCAGTTTAACCTCTTCGTCTTCCAACGTAATGAAACGATGTTGGGCATCAAGTTTCAACTCACCGAAATCGTATATGGTTTCAGTGGCATTTTGTGAGCTTGTCCTGCGGATTAGCGCATTAATCCTAGCCATTAATAATTGGCGGCTTGGCGGCTTAACGATATAGTCATCTGCACCTGAATCAATCACACGGATGATATCCTCTTCTTCACTATGACCTGTCAGGAAGATAATAGGCGGTATTTTGTTTGACCTTAGCGTGATACTGACCATCACATCCGGGCCTTCCATGTCAGGCAATGACCAATCAAATATGCAAAGATCGTAATGGGTATTTGGAAATTTACGTAAGAAATCTAGGCCAGTTTTAAAAAGGTCTACTTCAAAATTAGCTTCATACAGCCAATCCTTAATGGTTTCAGCAAAAGCTATATCATCTTCTAATAAGGCTATTTTCATATTTTCTTGGTTTTCTAATCAAAAAATAATTGTTTTACTGCTAACCACTAATCAAGGGCTGATTCCTTAAGAGTTCATGGCTCCTAAAGAGTTTAGGCTGATTTAATATTGATAAATTCATTAAATTATTAAATAAATAAATTTTCCATTAAAGCGTAGGCCAATAACGACGCCACAGTTAAATCCGCACTGGTACCAGGATTTATACCGCGCTTTTTAAGTGATGCATCCCAATTCATCAATGATTTTTGCACTAACTTTGGGTTATCTGTTGCCTTAAATTCCACCTCCATTTCCTTGGCTTCTAGCATAACCATCCCAGCTATTGCTTCACCGTATTTACGTACAATATGTGTATCAGAATATTTACCTAAAAAACCCAAATAAAGCGCCGTAGTTGCCCATGCTACATTTTGCCATTTTGCCAACGCTTCGTTATAACTGTTTCTCCCAAAGCCAATTACATCCGAAAAATGGTTGACATACTGCCAGGCTATTCGATCCTTATGCTGGGCAGAATGCATCATTTCCAGCAAAGTAACTTCAGCTTGCCACCTCACATCATGCTTATCAGCCTTCCCCAAGCCCGCAGGATTCGCCATAACAATAGCTTGGGCAGTCAGATCCGCATCATGCATGGTCAATGCAGCTAGCACATTAGCCAAGTTATGTTGCAAGCCAAGCTTGCAGTCTCCATTTAAAGCCGCATGAATCAGCGGTGCACACAACAAAATGACCCCTAAATTCGTGTTCAAGCCTACCGCCTGATTGGTTGCCTCAACTGCAGCATAAATACGCTCACCTAAACTTAAGTTGGCTTGGGAGATTACCTCGGCCGAGGCATCCGCACTTTTAATAAAGTCATGGATCGTCATGCCGTGACCATCTGCAAACAAATGAACATTGCCAGGCTTTAGAGCCTGTAACTCGGCTATGCAAGCTGCCCTATAACAGCTCGCCACCTCACCTGGTGTTAATTGTTTAGACATATTTAATGATTCAACTTACTCAGGAAGTCATTCACCAGAAGCTGTGCGATATTGACCTGAGTAACGC
>JACDEP010000165.1:1891-4465 GCA_013816325.1 Methylotenera sp. | reverse complement strand
TATTAAACTTGCCATGCAAGTTCGTACAGACCTGAAAATAGGTGAATAAACAGAATATGTAACATGCACTGCTTAATGTAATAAAGTTTGATAGTATTAGCTAACTTTATAAAAAGAATTAAGGGGAATCAACATGGCCATATTCAATACACCAACCGGGGAGCGCGATATTGATGCAAAAACCGGTGCTGCAAAAGTTGTCAAATACATAGCAATTTTTATCGCAGCCCTCATTTTACTTTCTTGGCTGAATCCATTTGTTGTAATCAACGCCGGACACCGCGGTGTCATTACAACTTTTGGCAAGGTCAACCAGGTAGTGCTCGAAGAAGGTTTGCATTTCCGTATACCGATCATGCAGCAAGTCAAAGAAATCAATGTGCAGATTCAGAAAGGCGAGGGAGATGGCGATGCTGCCTCGCGCGATTTGCAACAGGTCCACGCTAAAATTGCACTGAATTATCACCTGATTCCTAGTCGCGTGGCCGAAACCTATCAATTGATTGGTGATTTGAATTCAGTCGGTGACCGTATCATCATCCCCGCCGTGCAAGAAGCGACCAAGGCTACGACGGCTAAATATACCGCCGAAGAATTGATTAGCAAACGGCCTGAAGTGCGCGACCAAATCAGCCAGTTCATGCGAGATAGATTGTTGCGACATGGCATTCAAATTGACGAGTTCAGTATCGTTAACTTCAGATTCTCTGAGAGTTTCAACCAGGCAATCGAGGCGAAGACCACGGCAGAGCAACTTAAGCTCAAAGCTGAAAAAGACTTGGAAAGAATCCGTGTAGAAGCAGAGCAGAAGATAGCATCAGCTAAGGCAGAAGCAGAATCTTTAAGGTTGCAAAAACAAGAGATTACACCAGATCTGCTTAAACTGCGCGAAATTGAAAACCAGCGTGTGGCGCTAGAAAAATGGGACGGTCATTTACCGCAAGTGACCGGTGGGTCTATCCCATTGGTGAATCTTGGAGGCAGGTAAATTAACTTAGGTATCATTACTTATTAAATGCAGCAATAAAAAAGCCGAACTCCATGTTCGGCTTTTTTATTTAATTCTTACAGTTGCTATTAAGCCATTGCTTTTACAGCAGCATTCAAGCGACTTTTATGACGTGCAGCTTTATTTTTATGAATGATTTGTTTGTCCGCAATGCGGTCAATCACACTAACATTTTCGGTGTATGCGGCAGTAGCTGCAGCTTTGTCGCCAGCTTCTACAGCTTTAATGATTTTTTTAATCGCCGTACGCAAAGTTGAGCGCAAACTTGCATTGTGAGCGCGTTGCTTAACTGCTTGACGAGCACGTTTTCTTGCTTGTGCGGTATTTGCCATCTTAAATGTTTCCTATAAGCTTTAAAAGCTATTCAAAATACGAAGCCCATAATCATAGCTATTTTATTAAAGTTTTGCAAGTTAAAACAACTAAATATTAGCGGCGGCGCTGTTAAGCCCAATGTTAGATTCTATCAGCGATTATATCGTGCAGCAGCGGTGATATGAAAGTGCCGCGCCAGAATTGATGGCATGATAAAATCCTGCAATATGTTGTTAATATACTAATTTTCTTAATAGTCACGCATGAATTTACTTAAAGCTCTGGCCAAAGTTGGCAGTATGACGTTTGTTTCTCGCATACTGGGTTTTGTGCGCGATACTTTGATAGCACGTGTATTTGGCGCCGGCATGCTGAGTGATGCATTCATCGTGGCGTTTAAAATCCCCAACCTGTTACGCCGAATATCTGCGGAAGGCGCATTCAGTCAGGCTTTCGTGCCAATTCTTGCTGAGTATAAAAGTCAACGCAGTTTCGAAGAAACGCAGAGCCTGATTAACCGAGTCGCAACCTGGCTAGGCATCATCCTAGTAATTGTGACCTTACTGGGGATGTTAGCAGCGCCGTGGATAGTCACACTGATTGCCCCTGGATTCCGTGCCAATCCTGCCAAAATGCAACTGACTATCGAATTGTTGCGCATCACGTTTCCTTATATCTTTTTTATCTCGCTGGTATCTATGGCCGGGGGCGTGCTCAACACATATAACAGGTTCGGCATTCCTGCATTTACACCCGTGTGGCTGAATGTGTCGATGATAGGGGCGGTGCTGCTCTTTGCCAATCATTTTTCCGAACCGATTAAGGTGCTGGCTTGGGCGGTATTCTTTGGTGGTTTCTTACAACTGTTATTCCAGATACCCTTTTTGAAACAAATCGGTTTACTACCTAAATTCGAATTGAAACGCAATGATGAGGGCGTATGGCGTATTTTAAGGCTGATGGGCCCAGCGGTGTTGGGCGTATCGGTTGCGCAGATTTCCATGATCACCAATACCATATTCGCCTCATTTTTACATACTGGTAGTGTGAGCTGGTTGTATTACGCTGATAGGCTGATGGAGTTCCCCAGCGGGGTATTAGGTGTAGCGCTTGGTACGATTCTATTACCAAGCTTATCTAAGGCTTATGCAGGCAGTGACGATAATGAATATTCACAATTATTAGACTGGGGCTTGCGTTTGACCTTTATTTTAGCCGCCCCAGCTGCCGTTGCGCTCGCTGTATTGGCA
>JACDEP010000165.1:0-1881 GCA_013816325.1 Methylotenera sp. | reverse complement strand
CCTTTAGTGATTGCGCTATTCCATTATGGAAAATTCACAAGTTATGACGCTTTGATGACTGAGCAGGCATTGATTGCTTACAGCCTCGGTTTGCTTGGCTTAATTTTAGTGAAGATTCTGGCTCCAGGCTTTTATGCGCGGCAAAACATTAAGACCCCGGTAAAAGTCGCGATATTCACCTTGGTCGTCACACAGATTATGAATGTACTATTCGTTTTCGTAATTGATTTGCAGCATGCCGGTCTAGCCCTAGCTATTGGTTTAGGAGCATGTCTCAATGCGGCTTTGCTTTATTATCATTTACGCAAAGCCAAAATCTTTACCCCGCAAGCAGGGTGGCTGGGCTTTTTAATCAAACTGAGCATCGCCTTAGGGGTCATGGCCACAGTGCTTTACTTAGCTAAAGGTGATGCAAACGCTTGGCTGGCATTTAGTCTGATGAAGCGTTTGCTATATATTACAGGCTTGGTATCACTGGGTGCTGTGAGCTACTTCGCAATGCTGCTACTACTCGGTTTTAGGCCCCGTGACTACATACGCAGGGTGAAAAATTGATGCAGATTTTCAGGCACATCCCTAGCTCGTTGCAGCTACCTTGCGCTTTGGCGATTGGCAATTTTGACGGTATGCATTTAGGGCATCAGGCGCTACTTAAAAAGCTTATCGAAACCGCAAAGTTACACTCTTTAACACCGGCAGTGATGACATTTGAGCCGCATCCGCGTGAATTCTTCGCACCTGAAGGTGCACCCCCAAGATTATGCTCCATGCGTGAAAAGCTCGAACTCTTTGCTGATGCAGGTGTTGAATGCACTTATGTGTGCCGCTTCAACCGTGCTTTCGCCAGGGTAAATGCGGATGAGTTTATGCAAAATATTTTGCGTAATTCACTCAATGCGCAAGCGATTTTGGTGGGTGAGGATTTTAAGTTCGGAGCCATGCGATCAGGTTCTATCGTTGATTTTATGCGAGCGGGTTTCAACCTTGTAAGTTTACCGCAGGTCAATTTGGCAAATCAATACCAAGATCTAGAACGCGTTTCTAGTACACGGGTACGTGCGGCCTTAGCTGCAGGCCATTTGGAAGAAGCAGCTAAATTACTAAACCGTGCTTATAGCATCAGCGGCAAAGTCATCCATGGCGAAAAACGTGGGCGACAGCTTGGCTTTCCAACCGCTAATATCCACATGCGACATGAACGGCCTGCCCTAACTGGGGTATATGCGGTAAAATTAGACGGTTTGCCAAGCGTAGCAAATTTAGGCGTGCGCCCAACAATAGCAGGCGTGCCGAAGCTATCATTAGAAGTGCATGTGCTGGATTTTGATGATGACTTATATGGCAGGCATGTGCATGTAGAGTTTTTGCATAAAATACGCGATGAGATGAAGTTTGAAGGGCTAGATGCCTTAAAAGCACAGATTTCGGCTGATGTTGTAATTGCACGAGATTTTTTTAATTCTGTCCGCCCGACGAAAGTCAGAATTTAATGCTGTAAATAAAATTGGTAAACACACCGGACTCCGACTATGTCGGAATGAGATAAAGATCTATTTGAGATTCAAATGACTGAAGACGTAAACAAAGAACAAAGTAAATATAAATTAAACCTACCAGAAACCACGTTCCCTATGCGTGGCGATTTGGCAAAGCGTGAACCCGCTTGGCTACAGCAATGGCAGGATAGAAAGCTTTACGAGCGTATTCGCAAAGCGCGCCAAGGCGCAAAAAAATTCATTCTGCATGATGGCCCGCCGTATGCGAATGGCGATATTCATATAGGTCATGCGGTGAATAAAATCCTCAAAGACATCATCGTAAAATCCAAAACCATGAGTGGTTTTGACGCACCTTATGTGCCCGGCTGGGATTGCCACGGCC
>JACDEP010000041.1:5148-14560 GCA_013816325.1 Methylotenera sp. | reverse complement strand
GAGTAAACGCTATCTTGTGTATAGCGTTTCTCTTTCACAACTGTTTAATTAACAACAAGATTGCAACAATACGCACATCATTAATTAGCTTAGCCCACATCAAAACATGACAAAACTTTACATTCATAATCAGTTAACTGTGATTAAACAACGGCAACATTACGGCAAGGTTATCTAGCAAACAACCTTACGATTACACTAAGGCAAGAACCCTAAGATTACCCCTAGATTAATTAAATTATCAATATCAAGATTACATCAATATTGCAAAATAGTTATGAGGTAAGTTAGTTGGTTAAAGCTAAATAGTAATAAGCGCGAGGCAATAAATGCCCACTAATAATGGTACAGGTTAGTTAAATAAATTATATTAAAATCAAAAGGTTAAAGGTTGATACAAACGCTTTTTTAATTAGAGAAAATAGAAAAAGTATCAATTAAATCAAACATAATATTAATGAGATAACGGCAAACATATCTTAATGGCTAGGGATGGGTTAAAAGTATGGTGATAAACCTACTTACTACCATTACGAACATTTACTCTTCTATTTTCTTAGCTTTCGGCATAATTTAGCAACTAGTACGCGCACGCGCGCGAGGTAAAGCTATTAAATGACCGATTGTCACGCACTGTCATGGATTGTCACAGGCTATTTCAGTGGCACTCTTAAGCTGCGCATATTGTGCGTAGGGGGTCTGCAAGCCACTGTTTACGCCATCAATTAACCGACTCGTAAAAAGAGTTTTCAGAGTCCATAAAAAAAGAAATTAATCGACTCGTAAAAATGGTGAAGCGCATGGTTGTTTTGTAGTCAATGAACCTGCTAACAAGTTTGTTTTTTTAATTAGCGAACTTATCCTAAATTAAATTCAATTACACGGTAAAAGGGTGGGTTAGGCGCATGTTTTGTTGCTATAATTCGCCCTGTACTAAGTTGCATAAAAGTTGCTAGTGAAATTAAAAACGTACAAAAATCCGTACAAAATCCACATGCGATATTTTAAAGTCAAGAACTGGAAACGGATTGAAGGCGATGTTCGAGTCTCTCCGTCACCAGCAAAGTTAAAAAACCTTATTAGTAACAGAATATGAATTAATAGTAACAAATCAGTAACAAAAAACTATCATCATCGAGCAAACTCTTTGCTTATTTAGTGATTCAAACTGTAGTGATTTATGTAGAGGCCTAGCACGTGCTAGAAAATTATTTCCCCATACTTTTGTTCATCCTTGTTGGCTTAGCAGTCGGCATCGGGCCTCTTGTATTGGGTAAATTAGTTTCCCCTAATAAACCTGATTCTGAAAAAAACTCCCCTTATGAGTGCGGCTTTGAGGCTTTCGAAGATGCCCGGATGAAGTTTGATGTGCGCTATTACCTGGTCGCTATCCTGTTCATTTTGTTTGATCTAGAAATTGCTTTTCTATTCCCGTGGGCTGTTGTGCTTAAGGAAATCGGCATGTTTGGATTCCTTGCCATGATGGTATTTCTTGGTGTGCTGGTAATTGGCTTCATCTACGAATGGATGAAGGGTGCACTGGAGTGGGACTAAACGTTATGATTAAGCAGGTTTGTGCATGAGCATCGAAGGTGTTTTAGAAAAAGGTTTCGTTACCACCACGCTCGATACGGTGATTAATTACACGCGCACTGGTTCGTTATGGCCCATGACGTTTGGCCTTGCTTGCTGTGCGGTAGAGATGATGCACGCCGGTGCCGCGCGTTATGACCTAGACCGATTCGGCATTGTGTTCCGGCCGAGTCCGCGTCAGTCTGACGTGATGATTGTTGCCGGTACACTTGTGAATAAAATGGCGCCGGCCTTGCGCAAAGTTTATGACCAAATGGCTGAACCGCGTTGGGTGATTTCTATGGGTTCATGCGCCAATGGTGGCGGATACTACCATTACTCTTACGCCGTAGTTCGCGGTTGCGACCGCATTGTGCCGGTTGATGTCTACGTGCCAGGTTGCCCACCCACGGCGGAAGCGCTGCTTTATGGCATTATCCAGCTACAAAATAAAATCAAACGTACCAATACCATCGCCAGATAACTGATCGTTAAAAATAAAAAGCCAAATCAATACATGTCAGCAAAATTAGATCAATTAACCGTCAATCTGCAAGCTGTGCTCGGTGAAAAAATCACTAAGCAAACATTGGCATTAGGCGAAGTGACCATTGAATGTAAAGCGGCAGATTATCTGGCTGTATGCCAATTGTTGCGTGATGATGTGAATTTGAAATTCGAGCAGTTGATTGATCTGTGTGGTGTGGATTATCAGGAGTATGGTGAAGGCAGTTATGATGGTTTGCGCTATGCAGTAGTGTGTCATTTCCTGTCGATTACCCATAATCACCGTGTACGCTTGCGTGTTTTCGCGCAAGATGAAGATTTTCCGGTATTGCCGACGCTGGTCGATACTTGGCCAGTCGCTAACTGGTTCGAGCGCGAAGCGTTCGACCTGTACGGACTTATGTTTGAAAACCATCCGGATCTGCGTCGTCTACTTACTGACTATGGCTTTGTAGGCCACCCGTTCCGTAAAGATTTCCCAATGATTGGTAATGTTGAAATGCGTTACGACCCTGAACAACAGCGCGTAATCTACCAGCCTGTAACGATTGAGCACCGCAATAATGTACCGCGAGTCATTCGTGATGATGGAGCGCACCGTGGCTGAAAAGTTATTCCAAAAGCTACTACGCTTGCCTGATCCGCAGTTGGGCGCTGCTCGAAATCCTCATGTACTTACAAGTGCATTCCGGTTCTTGCGCTGCGGCCGCCTGCAGCCAAGCTGCGCTCGCGACGCTTTTGAAACAACTTTTGCAAAGGGTGAAAGAGTAGCGCATGGCCGAGATTAGAAATTACACCATGAACTTTGGTCCGCAGCACCCGGCCGCGCACGGCGTATTACGCCTAGTATTAGAGCTGGATGGCGAAGTGATTCAGCGGGCGGACCCGCATATCGGCTTATTACACCGCGCCACTGAGAAGTTAGCTGAGAACCGTACTTACCTGCAATCTGTGCCATATATGGATAGGTTGGACTATGTGTCGATGATGGTCAATGAACACGCGTATGTGATGGCAATCGAGAAGATGATGGGTATTGATGTGCCAATCCGTGCCCAGTACATTCGTGTGATGTTCGACGAAATTACCCGCGTACTGAATCACCTGTTGTGGCTTGGCGCGCATGCTCTGGACGTAGGAGCAATGACCGTGTTCCTGTATGCATTCCGCGAACGGGAAGATTTGTTTGACTGCTACGAAGCAGTGTCCGGTGCGCGTATGCATGCAGCGTATTACCGCCCTGGTGGTGTGTATCGTGATTTGCCAGCGCAAATGCCGCAATATCAAGCGAACAAATTCCGTAACGCAAAAACTGTTAAACAGCAAAATGAGAACCGCCAAGGTTCCCTACTGGACTTCATTGAAGACTTCACCAATCGCTTCCCTAAATATGTGGACGAGTATGAAACGTTACTGACGGATAATCGTATTTGGAAACAGCGTACCGTTGGTGTAGGCGTAGTTTCGCCAGAACGCGCATTGGCGTTAGGCATGACAGGTCCTATGCTGCGTGGTTCAGGCTTGGCTTGGGATCTGCGTAAAACGCAACCCTATGAAGTCTATGACAAGATGGATTTTGATATTCCGGTGGGCGTGAATGGCGATTGCTATGACCGCTATTTAGTGCGTATGGAAGAGTTTAGGCAATCAAACCGTATTATTAAGCAGTGTGTGGATTGGTTGCGTAAGAATCCAGGTCCGGTTATTACCAGTGACAACAAAGTTGCACCACCGAACCGTGAAGGCATGAAGGAAAAAATGGAAGACCTTATCCATCACTTCAAGCTATTTACTGAAGGCTTCCATGTGCCGGCAGGTGAAGCTTATGCAGCGGTAGAGCACCCAAAAGGTGAGTTTGGAATCTACATGATTTCTGATGGTGCGAATAAACCGTATCGTCTCAAAATTCGCGCGCCTGGCTTCCCGCATTTGGCGGCTTTGGATGAAATGACGCGGGGTCACATGATTGCGGATTTGGTGGCCATCATTGGTACGCAAGATATCGTCTTTGGCGAAATAGACCGATGAAAAACTCAAACTTCACAATACTGCGTTACTCAGAAAAAAAACCTGCTGACATAGTGAACCTATGCGGCGCATGTTTTTTTGCTTCTTGTCTTGTCTTGTTTAGAACTTTGAATTTTCCAAGATTAAAATTCGTAGGGTCGCATAATGCTTTCGCCTGAAGCTATACAAAAAATTGATTACGAGCTGACCAAATATCCGGCTGACCAGCGTCAGGCAGCGGTGATGAGTGCCTTACGCATTGTGCAGACAGAGCATGGTTGGTTATCCAAAGAAAGTATCTCAGAAGTTGCTCACTATTTGCGCATGCCTGAAATCGCGGTAATGGAAGTGGCGACTTTCTACAATATGTACGACCTAGAGCCCGTTGGTAAATACAAGATTTCGATTTGTACCAACATCTCTTGCATGTTGCGTGACAGCGATGTGATTGTGACTCACCTACAGACCAAACTGGGCGTTGGTTTTAATGAAGTCACACCTGATGGCAAGTTCTGCCTTAAAGAGGGGGAATGCATGGGGGCTTGCGGTGGCGCACCGCTATTGATTGTGAATAACCATACCATGCATGAATTTCTGACACCGGCAAAAGTCGATACTTTGTTGGAAGAATTGAAATAATGCCGATTCTATCTAAACCGCCGGTAATGACCTATTTGAGAGGTCAGACTTTACTCTGCCTTAGGACGCTTAATGAAGAGAATCCAGCCTCACTGGAAACCTACATAAAGTTAGGTGGGTATTCTGCGTTTAAAAAAATCGTTACAGAAAAAACCAAAGCGACTGACATTATTACCGCGGTTAAAACCTCTGGTTTACGTGGCCGTGGCGGCGCTGGTTTCCCAACCGGTCTAAAATGGAGTTTCATGCCGCGCTATTTCGATGGCGTGAAGTACCTGGTTTGTAATACTGACGAAGGTGAGCCGGGTACTTTTAAAGACCGGGACATTATTCGCTATAACCCCCACCAGCTTATTGAAGGCATGGCGATTGCTGCTTATACACTGGGCGCACGTGTTGGTTACAACTATATCCATGGCGAGATATGGCAGGATTACGAGATTTTCGAAGCGGCATTGCACGAAGCAAAAGCCGCCGGTTATTTGGGTGAAAATCTGTTTGATAGTAATTTCAGTTTCGATTTGTACGCCGTGCATGGCTACGGTGCTTATATCTGCGGTGAAGAAACTGCACTCATCGAATCGATTGAAGGCAAAAAAGGCCAGCCACGCTTTAAGCCACCATTCCCAGCTAGTTATGGCGTGTTCGGTAAGCCGACCAATGTGAATAATACTGAAAGTTACGCAAGCATTCCCTGGATTTTGCAATATGGCGCTGAGGCCTTTGCAGCCAATGGAGTGCCAAACTCAGGCGGTACTAAATTGTTCTCAGTCTCCGGTCATGTAGAGAAACCGGGCAATTATGAGGTGAAAATGGGCATTCCATTCACTGAGCTACTGGAAATGTCCGGTGGTATCTGGAAAGGCCGGCAGCTCAAAGCTGTGATTCCCGGCGGGCCATCGACCGCGGTAATGCCAGCTTCAGCCATTATGGGCGCCACCATGGATTACGATGGCTTGAGCAAAGCTGGTTCTAGCTTGGGTGCGGGCTCGGTGATTGTGATGGATGACACTACTTGCATGGTTAAAACCTTGCAGCGTTTAAGCTATTTCTTCTATGAAGAAAGTTGCGGACAATGTACCCCATGCCGTGAAGGTACCGGTTGGGTTTACCGTGTAATCACGCGTATCGTCAACGGCCAGGGTAAGTCGGATGATCTGGATTTGCTGACTTCAGTCAGCAACAACATTGCGGGTCGTACAATTTGCGCGCTTGGCGAGGCTGCAGCGACGCCGGTATTAAGTTTTATTAAGCATTTCAGGCCAGAGTTTGAATATTACATTCAGCATGGTAAGAGCATGGTGGAAGGTAAGTGATGACAACCACTATAAATCTACTGCGTGCGGCTTCTGCTTTGACGCGTGCTTGCTCGCTTCTCGCCTACCCAGTTGGTATGTCTCGTCGCTTACTGAGCGGCTTCGCGCATATGCAGCCCTCGCTACAATTTCTAAAGGTTGTCATATGCTAAACATCGAAATTGACGGTAAACCAATCGAGGTCGAACATGGTAGCACTATCATTGATGCTGCGGATAAAATTGGCGTTGCGATTCCACGCTTCTGTTATCACAAAAAATTGTCTGTTGCCGCCAACTGCCGCATGTGTCTGGTGCAGGTAGAAAAATTTAATAAGCCGTTGCCAGCTTGTGCCACCCCAGTTGCGGATGGCATGAAGATTTTCACGCGCTCGAAAGCGGCGATTGAAGCGCAACAAAGCGTGATGGAGTTCTTGCTGATTAACCATCCTTTGGATTGCCCGATTTGCGACCAAGGTGGCGAATGCGATTTGCAGGATATTGCGGTGGCCTATGGTACGAGCGGTTCACGCTACACCGAAGAAAAGCGTGTGGTATTCAACAAGAATATCGGGCCTTTGGTCTCTACCGACATGACACGTTGTATTCAATGCACACGTTGCGTACGCTTCCTTAAAGAGGTAGGAGGCATGAGGGAGCTGGGTATGATAGGCCGTGGCGAGCATGCTGAGATTACGGCGTATGTCGATAAGAGCGTGAACTCCGAACTTTCCGGCAATATCATTGATTTATGTCCCGTTGGCGCATTGACCAGCAAGCCATTCCGTTACACTGCCCGCAGCTGGGAACTTACCCGCCGCCCAAGTATTGCGCCGCATGATGGTTTGGGTTCGCATATCGAAGTACACGTCAAAGACAACCGCGTCATGCGTGTATTGCCGCGCGAAAAAGAAAGCATCAACGAGTGCTGGCTGTCAGATCGTGACCGTTTCTCCTATGAAGGCTTGAACAGCCCGGACCGCTTGAAAGTGCCGATGATTAAACACAACGGCGAGTGGCAGGAAACAGACTGGAAAACCGCGCTAGAATTCGCAGCAGGGCAAATTAAGGACATTACCAATGAGCATGGCGGCGAAGCATTAGGCGTGCTTGTTTCGCCCAATAGCACCATGGAAGAAGGCTATCTAGCTAAGAAATTAGCCACTGGCTTGAATTGCGGAAACGTCGATTACCGCTTGCGCCAAACCGACTTCAGGTTGGATGGCAAACGTGTAGGCACCCCGTGGATGGGCTGCGACATCAACGAGATTGAAGAGCTCGATAGAATTCTGGTCATTGGTTCCAATCTCCGCAATGAACACCCGTTATTGGCACAACGTTTCCGTAAAGCGGTTGCCAACGGCGCCGAGCTGTCTATCGTCAGCCCATTGGATAATGACCCCTTGATGGACATTTCACACAAGGTCATCGTGCGCCCGAACGACATGGTCAATGTGCTCGGCCAAGTCTTAAAAGCGATGTCAGGTTTGCAACGTCTATCATTATGTTTGCCACCATCATTGAATAAGCTTTTAGAAGAGATCAAGGTACGTCCAAATACGCAAGCCATGGCTGAAAGCCTTGCTGGCCATGGTAAAGATGTAGATTTGGTGTCGCCAAAAATAGGTATTTTCTTAGGCAATATGGCGCTGAGCGATCCGCGCTTTACCGAAATGTACAGCATGGCCGAGGCCATTGGCGGTATTTCTGGCGCTAAAGGCGGTATCTTACCTGCAGCCGCCAATAGCACCGGTATGCATCTCATGGGTGTGATGCCGAATAGCATAGGCATGCATGCTCGTGCGATGCTGGAAGTGCCACGCAAAGCTTACCTATTGTTGAATATCGAACCAGAATTAGATTGCCAGCATGCTGCGCTTGCTCGGGCAGCGATGGCCCAAGCAGAGTGTGTAGTTGCACTCACTGCATTCAAATCCCCTGCGCTTGAAAATGCAGATGTGCTGCTACCGATTGCGCCTTTCACTGAAACTTCTGGCACGTTTATGAGCATGGAAGGCCGTGTGCAAAGCTTCAAGGCTGCGAATAAACCATTAGGCGAGTGTCGCCCGGCCTGGAAAGTGTTGCGAGTCTTAGGTAACACATTAGGCTTGAAAGGGTTTGATTATGAAACCAGCGAACAGGTTAAAGATGCGATTTTTGAAGGCGAAAAGCCTTCAGCGGTAGTGTGGCGTAGCCTCAATAACAACCTGAGGGAATTGGTTGAAATCCAGGTGAATATTAAAAAAGAGGGCTTACAGCGTATAGGTGAAGTGCCGCAATATGAATCTGACCCCATAGTGCGCCGTTCGCCGCCTTTGCAGAAAACTAAATACAATATTAAGCCTATGGCGCGTATGTGCGCCGCACAATTGGCAGAATTAGGCCTAGCCGAGGGTGATAATGTCCTTGTGAAGCAAGATAAAGGCAGTGCCGTATTGACCGTATGTTTGGATAACCATGTGGCAAAAGGTTGTGTACGCGTCGCCGCGGCGCATGAAGATACGATAGGCCTGGGTGACTTGATGGGTGATATTACGATTGAAAAATTTGTCACGCCGGCATTCCAAGGGTATGAAACCGTAGTCATGGAAGCGCGCGCATAATGGAATGGCTAGCCAATCTATTTGGTAGCTATTGGCCTGCAGCTAAAATCACGGGCTGGACGCTGATGAAAATCGTCGCCATCGTTGCGCCATTGATGGGTGCTGTGGCATACCTGACATTGGCAGAACGTAAAGTCATTGGCTATATGCAGGTGCGCATCGGGCCAAATAGGGTTGGGTATTTCGGCTTATTGCAGCCGGTCGCAGATGGCCTAAAGCTACTGTTTAAAGAAATAATCTTACCTAGCGCATCCAACAAGGCATTGTTCCTGTTAGGTCCAGTATTGGCAATCGCGCCGGCATTTGCCGCCTGGGCAGTGGTGCCGTTCGATATGAATATGGTGCTGGCCAATGTGGATGCCGGTTTGCTATATATACTGGCAATGACTTCCGTTGCAGTCTATGGCGTGATTATCGCTGGTTGGGCTTCTAATTCCAAGTACGCGTTCTTAGGATCATTACGTTCTGCGGCACAGATTGTTTCTTACGAAATCGCCATGGGTTTCGCACTAGTGGGTGTGCTGATGTGTGCTAACTCACTCAACTTAGGCAAGATTGTGATCGGACAGCAAGGCGGTTTCTGGCATTGGTACTTTTTGCCATTATTCCCTTTGTTCATCGTGTATTTCATTAGTGCGGTGGCAGAAACTAACCGTGCGCCATTTGACGTAGCTGAAGGCGAGTCTGAAATCGTTGCAGGCTTCCATGTGGAATACTCAGGCATGGCATTCGCAGTATTCTTCTTGGCTGAATACGCCAATATGATTCTAGTTTCAATGCTCGCCGCGTT
>JACDEP010000041.1:0-5138 GCA_013816325.1 Methylotenera sp. | reverse complement strand
GGCTGGTTGTCGCCAGTGTCATTTATTCCGGATAGCTTCTTGTGGTTGTTGGCTAAAGTCGGTTTCTTATTGTTTTTCTTTTTATGGTTCAGGGCAACGTTCCCAAGATATCGTTATGACCAAATAATGCGTTTGGGTTGGAAGGTATTTATTCCCATCACCATTGTTTGGATCGTGTTTGTAGGCGGTATGATGCAAACGCCTTGGGCATATTTGTTTCACTAAAATGTTATTAAATATTGAAAATTTACTTATGTGGGATGAAACGCACGAAGCCGCGCAGCGATTGACGCAGGCTTATAGTATGTATAGGCAAGGAATGAGCGAGCACGCGACAAAGCGGTTCGCCCAGAAAGTTGATTTTGTATGATTGAAAAAATTAAAAATACGCTTAGCAGCTTGATGCTGATAGAGCTGCTTAAAGGGATGGCACTGACAGGCCGTTACTTTTTTGCACGTAAAATTACCGTGCAATACCCTGAAGAAAGCACGCCGCAATCCAACCGTTTCCGTGGTTTACATGCCCTGCGCCGTTACCCTAATGGCGAGGAACGCTGCATTGCCTGCAAACTGTGTGAAGCTGTTTGCCCGGCACTTGCCATTACTATTGAATCTGAACAGCGGGAAGATAATACGCGCCGCACAACCCGTTACGATATTGATCTCACGAAATGTATCTTCTGCGGCATGTGTGAAGAGTCTTGCCCGGTAGATTCCATTGTAGAAACACGTATTTTTGATTACCACGGTGAAGAGCGCGGTGATTTGGTATATACCAAAGAGATGCTGCTGGCAGTGGGGGATAAGCATGAAAAACAAATCGCTGCGGACCGTGCGCTAGATAAAAACTTTAGATAAGATTTTTAGATAAAACCTACAGATAGAATTTTAAATAAGCTATTGAATAATATTGAATTAAACCTATGACTTTTTTTGGCTTACATTTTCAAGATATCGTGTTTTATGCACTGGCGGTAATATTGCTATTTGCCGGCCTGCGCGTCATCACTACACGCAACCCGGTATATGCGGCGCTTAACCTAGTGCTCGCATTCTTTACGGCGGCAGGCATCTGGCTGCTGCTGGAAGCGGAGTTTCTAGCGATTGTATTGGTGCTGGTATACGTAGGCGCGGTAATGGTGTTATTCCTGTTTGTGGTAATGATGCTGGATATCAACCTGGATAAATTGCGCGAAGGCTTCTGGAACGCGTTGCCCATCGCGCTGCCAGTTGGCGGCCTGATGGCAGTTGAGATGGTCATGATTGTCGGCGTGCGTAATTTTGGGGTGGATAAAATCGCCAACCCGCCTGCCCACCCAGCGGATTACAGCAACACAGCTGAACTTGGCCGGGTACTTTATACCGATTACTTATTGCCGTTCGAGTTGGCTTCAGTGGTCTTACTAGTGGCGATTGTCGCGGCGATTGCCTTGACCCTGCGTGACCGTAAAGACAGCAAATCCATGGATCCATCCTTGCAAGTCTTGGTGAAAAAAGCGGACCGTATCCGTATCGTTAAAATGGATGCTGTAATAGAAACTAGCCAAGATGTTGAGGTTCCTAAAAAGCCAATTGACCCAGCATTTAAGGAGCATAAATAATGGTCGGCTTGTCCCATTACCTCATCTTAGGCGCGCTGCTGTTCGCTATCAGCATCGTCGGTATTTTCCTGAATCGTAAAAACGTTATTATTCTTTTGATGGCGATTGAGCTTATGCTGCTGGCAGTGAACCTCAACTTCATCGCGTTTTCGCATTACCTGCATGATATCGCCGGACAGGTATTCGTATTTTTTATACTAACCGTAGCTGCTGCAGAATCAGCGATTGGTTTAGCGATTTTGGTGGTGCTGTTCCGTAACTTGCGCACTATCAACGTTGACGATTTAGATAGCTTGAAAGGCTAATGGCAGAAGCATGAATATGCAGCAATTTTTGACAATGCCACAAATTCACTTGGTCATTCCTTTATTACCTTTATTCGCTGCTATTGTTATTGGATTATTCGGAAAGCAATTACCACGCGCCGCCGCGCATATCTTTACTATTATTGGTGTAGGCGGAGCTTTTGCGCTGTCGCTTTATGTGTTCAATGATGCATTAGCGGGCCGTGTGTATAACGATACGGTTTACACCTGGATGCAAAGCGGGAACGTCACATTTGAGGTCGGTTTCCTGATTGATAGACTGAGCGCTATGATGATGGTCGTGGTGACATTTGTATCACTCATGGTACATATCTATACTATTAGTTATATGGCAGAAGACCCAGGCTATGCACGCTTTTTCAGCTATATCTCGTTATTTACATTCGCTATGCTGATGCTGGTGATGGCAAATAACTTCATGCAGCTATTCTTTGGCTGGGAAGCGGTAGGTCTGGTGTCTTACCTGTTGATTGGTTTCTGGTACACCCGTCCCACGGCCATTTATGCGAACTTAAAAGCCTTCTTAGTAAATCGTGTGGGCGATTTTGGCTTCTTGCTAGGTATCGGTCTGGTGCTATTCCACTTTGGCAGCTTGGATTATGCAGCCGTGTTCTCAGTGGCACCGCAAATGGCGGATGAACAAGTCACCTTAATAGGCAACACGCAATGGTCATTGATGACCGTAACTTGTATCCTGTTATTTATTGGCGCCATGGGTAAATCTGCACAGGTCCCATTGCATGTCTGGCTGCCGGATTCTATGGAAGGCCCAACACCGATCTCTGCCTTAATTCACGCGGCGACCATGGTAACAGCCGGCATCTTCATGGTGGCTCGTATGTCACCATTGTTTGAGTTGTCCTCCACAGCCCTTTCATTTGTGATGATTATCGGTGCGATTACCGCGCTGTTCATGGGCTTTTTAGGCATCATCCAGAATGACATTAAGCGCGTAGTCGCGTATTCCACGCTGTCACAATTAGGTTATATGACGGTAGCATTGGGTGCTTCTGCTTATTCAGTAGCAATATTCCACCTAATGACGCATGCGTTCTTTAAGGCTTTGTTATTCCTCGGTGCCGGCTCGGTGATTATGGGCATGCACCATGACCAAGATATCCGCAACATGGGCAATTTAAAGAAGTACATGCCGGTCACTTGGATTACATCCTTAATCGGCTCATTAGCGCTGATCGGTACGCCATTCTTCTCAGGCTTTTATTCAAAAGATAGCATTATTGAAGCTGTTGGCGCTTCAACGCTCACGGGTAGTGGCTTTGCCTATTTTGCCGTATTGACAGGTGTATTCGTGACGGCTTTTTACAGCTTCCGAATGTATTTCCTGGTATTCCACGGTGCAGAAAAATGGCGTACAACGGCTTCGCATGAAACCCATAACCATGTGGAAGTTGATGAAGAAGCCCATAATGATCATGCCCATCATCATGGCTTAAGCCCAACGGATGATCCACATGAACCTGGCTGGGTGATCAAACTCCCGCTGATTCTTTTGGCGATTCCTTCATTGGTCATTGGCTATATTGCGATTGAGCCTATGATTTACGGCACATTCTTCAAGGGCGTGATTTATGTTGATTCAGCAGAGCATCCAGCCATGCATGAGTTAACCCATCACTGGCACACCATTCTCCACTCAGCGACGGGCATGGCACTGCACGGCCTGATGTCATTACCTTTCTTGCTGGCAGCTTCCGGCGTATTGACCGCTTGGTTCTTCTACATTAAGCATCCGGATATTCCTGCCAAGATTCAAACGAAATTTTCTGCAATTAACCAAGTATTAGAAAACAAATACGACTTTGATATTGCTTACGAGCGTGTATTCGCTGCAGGCTCACGCTATATCGGTAACAAACTCTGGCAGGTAGGCGATGTAAAAATTATTGATGGCGGCATGGTGAATGGCACTGCAAACCTAATCGGCAAACTATCTTTAGTGGTGCGTAAATTGCAGACTGGGCTAATCTACCATTATGCCTTTGCCATGATTATTGGCGCATTTTTGATGCTCTCCTTCTTTAACCTGCATGCCAAATAAACTGCACATACACATAATAAATAAGACATCTAAAACACATGCTTGACTTCAACTCACATATTTTAAGTTATGCCATCTGGGTGCCGATTTTAGCGGGCATTGCCGTACTATTTACAGCAGATGACACTAAACCTAGCATGACACGCTGGCTGGCGCTTGCAGGAAGCTTAGCCAGCTTCCTGGTCACTATTCCGCTCTATACTCATTTCAATTTTACTGATGGCGGCTTCCAGTTTGAGGAAGGCTTTAGATGGATTCCAGCGTTCAACATCAATTACCATTTAGGCGTGGATGGCATTGCCATACCACTGATTCTGCTGACCAGTTTTACTACAGTGATTGTGGTGATTTCCTCGTGGGAGGTCATTGAAAAACGTGTGGCACAATACATGGCGGCCTTCCTGATTATGAGCGGACTCATGATTGGTGTATTCAGTGCCTTGGATGCGATTTTGTATTACACGTTTTGGGAGGCGATGCTGATACCGATGTTTTTGGTGATTGGTATTTGGGGCGGGCCTAACCGCGTATACGCTACCATCAAGTTTTTCCTCTACACCTTACTAGGCTCGTTATTGATGCTGGTGGCATTCATCTATTTGTATATGCGCACGGGTAGTTTTGAGTTGTTCGATTACTACCAGCTCAAAATGTCACTCAATGTGCAAATACTGATTTTCCTGGCGTTCTTCACAGCGTTCGCGGTAAAGATCCCCATGTGGCCGGTACATACTTGGTTACCAGATGCACACGTGGAAGCGCCTACCGGCGGTTCCGTAGTATTGGCGGCGATTGCCTTGAAGCTAGGTGGCTATAGCTTCTTGCGGTTTGCCATGCCTATAGCACCGGATGCCGCACATTATCTATCAGGCTACATGATTGCCTTGTCACTGATTGCGATTGTGTATATCGCACTGGTGGCCCTCGTACAAAAAGACATGAAAAAGCTTATTGCTTATTCGTCCATCTCGCACATGGGCTTTGTAACATTAGGCTTCTTTATTTTTAATCACCTAGGCCTGGAAGGTGCAATCGTGCAAATGGTGTCGCATGGTTTCATTTCTGCCGCCATGTTCCTGTGCGTAGGGGTGTTGTATGACCGTGTGCATAGTCGCCAGATTGAGGCTTATGGTGGCGTGGCCAATACTATGC
>JACDEP010000164.1 GCA_013816325.1 Methylotenera sp. | reverse complement strand
GTATCAAATTAACCTCAATTCGTGCTCAGGTCACTAAATGTCGTGCTGATAAGGTTGAAGCAACTTCGGCTTCAGAACAATGTGAAAAGGATTTTATAAGGGACTTGGCAACAGCTTCAGAACTTGAATCAGCTAGAGCAAAGATAAATGAGATAAGCGAGAGGTTGATTGGGGCAGAACGGCTTGAACAACTTGTGATAAGTGAGTTGCAAAACATTGAGCGCGAGATGCTTGAGAATGCCCGAAATATTCAAGTATGTCACCGTGAGTATTGCCTTGAAGTTAAAAATAGCATTCTCAATTCACTAAACTCAGATGCAAAAATAAGAACCAAATTGATTGAAGCTTATGTATCGATGATTGCGAGTGGTGGAGGGTACTCAACTGACTGGGGGGCTCATTTAAAAGCAGCATTTAGCAATCAACCTACCCAATCAGAAATAGACGTGGCGTTTAACAAATTTATTACAGAGCATGGACTGATTGACCCCCACACAAATAAATAAATCCCGGTCATAAACAAAAATGCCCCAGGCCGTGGGGCAATCTTGCCAAACATAAACACAGGAATTAAGAAGATGATACAAACTCTTAATGCTACAAATTATAACACAAATAACCAAATCCCTCACGATTCTTATTCATTAATTGATGAATTTCGCCAAGCAATGCAAGCCGCTGGGATTAAATATTGTGGAGACATTATTGCTGATGGCAGATTGCACCGATTCCGCATTGCAGGACATAAGCAAAACAGCTTAAATGGGGCGTACACGTTGCATCTTGACGGCTGCCCGGCTGGTTTCTTCCAAGACTTCAAGAGTGGCTTATCTCGAACATGGAAAAAATCTGGCGGTTCACGTGTTTCCTATGCGCTTCTTCAACAAATGAAGGAAACGAAACTTAAACATGAATCAGAGATACGGCAGAAGCACACAGCAGCAGCAGATAAGGCTGTTTTTATATGGAGTCGATCCAAACCTATTGCCAAGCAGTCAGACCATGCCTACCTAGTAAAGAAGCGCATAGAACCACATGGGGCGCGATTATATCGTGAATCTTTGGTTATCCCTATACACAACGAAGCAGACCAGCTTGTTAACCTACAATTCATCAATCCAGAAGGCGTTAAACGTTATCTATCAGGTGGACGCAAGCGCGGGTGTTTCCATGTCATGGGTGATTTATCAGAAAAGATTCTTATCTGTGAAGGGTTCGCCACGGGCGCGAGTCTCCATGAAGACAATGGGCAGCGTGTTGTAATAGCATTTGATGCTGGCAACTTGTTACCATCTGCAAAAAACATTAGAGAGTTGGCGCCGGTTTCTGAACTCATTGTATGCGGAGATAACGACATATCAGGCATAGGCCAAGCCAAAGCGCGTGAGGCAGCTTTATCTATCAGCGGCAAGGTATTAATACCCCCAGTACCCGGCATGGATTGGAATGATTATCTGACAGGGGGTCGTCATGCTTAACCATGAAAATATTTCTTCGGGTGATTGCTTTCATAAAAACCCTTTCCATGTTGCCACCGTAAATCTGAATGCTGCAATTGAGCCTGAATGGCCAGAACCGCAATCATTGATGGCTAAAATTGAGAAAGAATCTTATCCAGCGGAAGCATTACCTAACTCTGTCAGGGATGCTATTGATGAAGTATATGGATTCGTAAAAGCACCTTTCCCACTGGTTGCAGCTTCGGCAATATCCGCCATGTCTTTGGCCATACAGGCACATTACGACGTTGAAAGAGCGAGCGCGTTGCATTCACCAACTGGATTATTCATGTTGACCATTGCTGATAGTGGCGAGCGTAAAACGACTTGTGACAGATTCTTTACCAAAGCTATTAATGACTATGAAAATGCCCAAGCTGAAGCCGCAAAACCGGAAATCAAGAACTACAATGCAGACATGGATGCATGGGAAGCCAAACGGGGCGGTATCAAAGATCGGATACGCAACGATGCAAAAAGCGGCAAGCCAACAGCAAATCAGGAATCTGAACTAAGAGACCTTGAACATGACCAGCCAGAACCGCTACGAATACCACGCCTACTGTATGCAGATGTAACCCCTGAAGCACTGGCCTACGATCTTGCTAAGAAATGGCCTAGCGGCGGTGTGGTATCGGCTGAAGCGGGGATTGTATTCGGATCGCATGGCATGGGGAAAGATTCGGTAATGCGGAATCTTGCCACACTTAACCAACTCTGGGACGGAGTCAGTTTAAAAATAGATCGCAAGACAAGCGAATCTTTTGCTGTACGTGGTGCACGATTAACAGTTGCCTTACAGGTACAAACCGAGACACTCAACAATTTCTTTGAAAAATCTGGTGCATTGGCACGCGGAACGGGATTCTTAGCACGGTTTCTTGTTAGTTGGCCTGAGTCTACCCAGGGCAATAGGCCATTCACCGAAGCGCCAGACGATTGGCCAAAGCTCGCCTTATTTGATCGACGTTTAACCGAGATATTAAATATCCCTGCACCGATTAGCGAAGACGGTGCGCTCATTCCGCAGATGCTAACTTTAACACCTGAAGCCAAGATTGCATGGATTGATTTTCATGACGGGATCGAGTCGCAATTAGCTAGCGGCGGTTTATTGTTTGACGTGCGCGATGTGGCAAGCAAAATTGCAGACAACGCCACAAGGCTTGCAGCATTATTTCATGTGCTTGAAGGTGGTGTTGGTGCTATCAGTTTGGATTCATTCGAGCGAGCAAGCGCTATTGTGGCATGGCACTTGAACGAATCCCGTCGATTCTTTGGTGAGATCGCCTTACCCGTCGAAATAGCGAATGCAGCACGGTTTAATGATTGGCTAATTCAGTATTGCAGACAGAACAAAACGCACTATGTATCAAAACGATTTGCACAGCAATATGGAAACATTAGAGACACAGTACGGCTTGATGCTGCTATTACCGAGCTTGAATCATTGGATCGTATTCAGATCAGGAGAGACGGAAAGAAAGTATCAATCTGGTTAAATCCTAAACTTCTAAGTAAGGAGATAGCATGACCTTACTAGAAATCATACGCAAAAAGAAATTTGCTACAGCTACAGTTGCTACAGTTGCTACAGATAAACCAGTATTTGTTCCAAGTGTAGCAAAAGTAGCAAGTGTAGCCGTAGCAAACTCTCCAGATGAAAAAATCACACAGATAGAAATTGATTTGATTCGGGCATGGTTATACAAGATAGGCGAGCCACCTGAAGACCATCATCTTGTGACCCATAAGTGTTCGAATGATCCAGATGCACTACTTTATTTTCTCAGGCATGCGCGTGGGGAGTATGAGCCCAACACTAAAAGGAGCAATTGATTATGACCAATTTATAAGATAATTAAGAGTATATAACTGATGTATAACGTTTTTTAAAAGGGATTAAATCATGGCAGTAATAAACCTAAAAGCTGAGCAGGATGAAATAAAAGCAAATTTGAGCAGGATGGGCATAGACAGCTCATATCATTACCTGATTATTGATCGACTCAAGCTTAATGAAGAAGCTCATTTACGGTATTTAGATAACGCCAGAAAGTTAGATAAACAGAGTAGCAATTAAAAGGATGTGGAAATGTATGTTGCAGCGTACTAATAATCATATCTGCAACATACACACCTTGTGTCCAGATAAGTTATTGATTATAAAACAAAAAGGTACTTTGGGGGTATTTTTGCATCAAGGGTAATTCTAACCCCAATTGAATTCCAGTGGATAAATTTTAGCAATGGGGTTCATGGTAAAGTTTCACGGAGATAAAATATATGGAAAGTAAAGAACTTGCACGGCTACTAGGCATAAGTCACCAAATGGTGAATAGACTGAAGAAGCGCGGTATGCCAACGGACAGCCTTACCAGTGCCATCGATTGGCGTAAAAGAAATTTAGATTTAACTCAAACTAAATCCTGGCGCATTGATGGTAATAAGGGAGTGAAACTAGGTTTTAATTCAGCACAAAATGAAACTGCTAAGACATTGACCAAGGTGATGCCTGAATTATGGTTCGATCAAGCTGGCTATCTAGCAACAGCATTAAGAGAAAGTGGCGTTCAGATTACGGCTGAGCAGGTAATGGAAGCACAACACTATCTTTTTCTTATGTACATGAGCTTGGTTGACGAATACTTAAAATGTGAAAACCATTATCAAAGCACGCCTATTTTAGTTGCAAATCCTGAAAGTGAAATCTGGCCTTCACTTATGGCGCGTTTAAATCAAATATTAAGCGAAGAGTTGACACCAAGAGAATTCAGTGATTGTGAAGCATCATCACATCACTAGGATCAATTACAAGCGATAGACTATAAAACACTTTCTCTTATTACATTCGCCTTTCATGTATGAAAGGCCGTAGTTACTGCGTGTTGCGGTGTGGTCATCTGGAAAAGGAAGGGAAGTAGCTTGAAAAACTAGTGCAACAAAGAAAATTGTTTTTGTAAAGCAACTTAAGGGGTGGGTATGAAC
>JACDEP010000040.1 GCA_013816325.1 Methylotenera sp. | reverse complement strand
AAAAAATACCGTATGGTCTAGCATATGGTCATATAGCGAGAAATCATTGGTAGTCACGAATGCTAAATCAGCATCCTGTTGTTTTTTCCAATGGGTCGCACGTAATATTTTCGCAGTTTTTTGTAAATCTTCAGACGAAGTTTCGCGGCGCCAGAATGATTCCAGCGCAAATTTTAATTCACGTTTAGCACCTACGCGCGGATAGCCCAGAATATGGGCTTTTATTGTCTTTGTTGTCATATCATCACCTAGTTGTTAACGTAATTCTTTCCGAGGTGTGCATTGTCCAGCTACAAAATAATTTAATAAAGCGAAAGTTTTTATGATAAATTTGAATTAAATTCATGTAAAGACAATACCATGCTAGAAATCCGTCACCTAAAATCTCTTAAGGCAATAGCTGAAACCGGCAGGCTAGGCTTAGCAGCAGAGCGTGTATTCCTGACCCAATCAGCGCTATCCCATCAAATACGGGCATTAGAAACACATTATGAAATCACCCTTTTTCAGCGTAGCGCACAAGGTTTGCGTTTTACGCCCGCGGGTCAGCGATTATTGGACCTAGCTAATGAACTACTACCGCTTATTGAAAAATCAGAACGGGACTTGATTCGCTTGAAAAGCGACCAATCCGGCGAATTGCGAATCGTACTGGAGTGTCACACCTGCTTTGATTGGCTCACCCCCGTAATGGATGCGTTTCGTCGCGCTTGGCCGGAGGTTGAAATCGATTTGGTCGCCGGCTTCCATAGCGATCCTTGGAATTTATTATATGAAGGAAAAGCCAACGTTGTGATTGGCGGTTTACCTGTTAATACCACCAAGCAAAACCATGAAAAACTAAGTGCACTGCAACATCTACCCTTATTCAAATTCGAGATTATGGCGGTTCTACCTACTGACCATACCTTGCGTAATAAAGCCAGGTTAGCAGCGGAAGATTTTAGCAAGGAAACACTGATTACCTACCCTGTGCCCGAAGAACGTATCGATATGATTCGGCAAGTACTGAAGCCTGCCAATATTGAATTCAACCGCCGTACTGCGGAGCTAACCATTGCCATCATGCAGTTAGTAGCCAGTCGCCGAGGAATGGCAGCATTGCCTAGCTGGGGCATTCAAAGCTATGTAGACAATGACTATGTCATTGCAAAACCTATAGGTCTCAAGGGTCTATGGTCTGAACTTTACGCGATCGGCACTAAAGAGATGATGTTACGACCGTATGCTAAAGACCTGGCGCGAATTATTCGCGATGTATGCGCTGAAAAATTGAACGGGATTAAATTATTGTAGTATGCGTTTTTATACTATAAATTTTTACAGCTAAAAATACTTACAGCTAACAACTGTTACAGCTAGAATTTAATACAGCTGGCACTTGCAATAGCTAGGAATTTTGATAGCTAGAAATGGTGATAGCTAAGAGTTATTATTCGATCCAAAAAACTCATTCATTAAAAAATCTTCCAAGCCACTATTGTCATCCAGACGTGCAGATAGCGTAATTTCCTTACCTAAACGCTGTGATTCCCAAGGAAAGTCGCCCTGGTAGCTCTCACGGATAAAGCTAATAACGCGCTTCACGATCAATAATTTGAGGTTTTGTCCCTGCTTCGCTTCCACTTCAAAAAATTGCTTTTTCTGGTTGCTTAAATTATCCACCCACCCGTTAAACGAAATGGTCGCACGCCTACCGCTCATACTGGTCAGCGTAAAAGTGCCGCCCGCGCCACCTTTTAAATTCTTGCTAATGCGCTGATTACGTTTTTCATCTTCGCTAGGCCCATTTTCTTTTGCAACTGCCTCTGCATTCTGGCGAGCTGCGTCCCAATCCGCACCTTGCCGCTTTGCCTGCTGCGCTTTCATGTAAGACTGCATGTCTGGATAGGTGGTTTCTGGTTGCGGCAATTGTTGCGGCGCAGGTTTAGGCGTATCCATTACATCAGGCACTTTGAATGCTGGCGGAGGCGCATTCGGCTTAGGCTTTTGCGTCATCACCTTGGGTACTTTAGGCTTTTGCACCGGCTCTTTGACTGGCTCAAGCGGTGGTTCTGGAGTTGGTTCTACAATCGGTTCAGGTTGTTTAGGCGGTGCTAGGCTGACTTCTATAGTAGTAGGCGCAGACTGTGGAGGTGAGAACTCAATTTTAGGGACCACTGTAAGCAATATCAACCCATGAATAATCAACGAACATAGCAATGCAATCAGCGTGTTACGGCTGATACTGATACGGATTACCCTGTCACGACGAGGTGTAAGCAGGATGTCTTCAGGAATTTGATCTGGGAATAAATTTGTTGCCATGTATACCTATAACATACCTCTAGTGACGCATGTCTTGCCATATTTTTTCTAGGCGCTTTATCGAGACTGGGAAAGGCGTCTTAAGTTCTTGCGCGAATAATGACACCCTAAGCTCTTCAATCAGCCACCTGAAATTCATCAATTCTTCGCCAACATTATCCACTTTCTGCTGTTTCTCAACCTCTTCTAGCCATTTTTGCCACAACAATCCAACACTGGCAGCATTCTTACCATCGCGCTCGGGATTAGCCGGTTGCTTCTCAATACGCAATCTTAAGGCTTTTAAATAGCGCGGCACGTTTTGCAACTGTTCCCACGGCGTTTGGTGGAAACAGTTTTTATAGACCAGCAAACCGATTTGCTGGTCTACGTCACGCTTTAACCTATTCACTGTGGTCGGCATTTTAGCCTGCTGCGCAGCTAGCAGCTGGTATTCGGTTGCAGTAGCCTGCACTTGCCTTGCTACTGCTTGCGTCACTGCTGGAAATCTGGTTCTTGCTCGCTGTTTTAATTTCATGAAGTCTGCATTAGTGCGCGGCAATTCATCCTCACCAATAAATGCGCGGTCAGCGATGGCCGTCAGCATATCTTCCCGCAAGTCATCAGGTGACATCACATTTCTGAGCTGCAATGCATATTGATTAAAATTCGGCAGGCTCTTTTCAAGCTGCTTCATCTGCTCTTTTAGCTCAAAACGCATCAGGCGGCAAACACCTTTACGATGATTTACAACTGCTTCATGCTCGGTATCGAATAGCTTTACTGCAATGCTATCTACGTTATCCTCCAATGCAGGGTAGCCTGTGACTTTGAGGCTATCGCGTTCAAACGAGAGTTTCTCAGGCAAGTCACCAAAATCCCACTGTTTCAAGCCAATTTTTTCTATATCTGGCAGCGTATTCCTAAAGGTTAGCTGGGCGGCAGAACCCAACTGTTTTTTAAGCGCATTCCAGTCACGGCCCATCGCCAATTCACGCCCTGCATCGTCTACAACGCTAAAATTCATCAGTAGATGCGCCGGGGTTTCTTCTACCCAGTCATCCACTCCAATTTTTAGCGTTGTTACGCGTTGGATATGTGTTGCAAGGGCCTGCTTGATTGCGACCTCACCCACTTTATTCTGGTCTAGAAAGCCTGTTACGAACTCAGGCACGGGCACGCAAACGCGGCGGAAAGTTTTAGGCAAATCTTTGATCAAATAGGTTAACTTTTCTCGCAGCATACCCGGCACTAGCCATTCGGTTTGCGTTGGGTTGAGCTGATTTAGCAAAGCCAGGGGAATCGTGGCAGTGACGCCGTCGAGCTGATGTCCAGGCTCAAAGCGGTATTTGAGCGCAATTTCCACACCATCTAAAGTGATTTTTTCTGGGAACTGCACGGCAGTAATCGCATCTGCGCCATGGCGCATCAGGTCATCGCGCGTCAGGTAAAGTAATTTTGGATTCTCTTTTTCTGTAGTTTCACGCCATTTTTCAAAAGTTGCAGCTTGGAAAATTTCCGCCGGTATTTTTGCATCGTAAAACGCAAATAGTTTATGTTCGTCCACTAGCACATCTTGACGGCGCGCTTTATGCTCTAGCTCTTCTACTTCCGCAATCAAGCGCTCATTGGCTACAAAGAATGCTGCTCTAGTATCAAACTCACCATTGGCCAAAGCCTCACGAATGAATATCTCACGCGACTCAGTCGGGTTAATCGGTCCGTAATGTACACGACGCTTAGGAATGATGGTTAGGCCATACAAACTGACACGCTCCCAAGCGTTGACCATGCCCATTTTTCTGTCCCAACGCGGATCAGAATATTGGCTTTCTGTTAAGCCTCTTGCTAACGGCTCAATCCAATCCGGTTCGATTTTTGCCACACAGCGCGCATAGAGCTTGGTGGTATCCACTAGCTCCGCGGCGATGACCCATTTCGGCCGTGTCTTCTTGAGTGTAGATCCCGGTGCGACATGGATGCGGATGCCCCGCGCTCCTGCATACGATTCGCTTTCACCATCTTTGAAGCCGATATTGCCTAACAAGCCTGCCAACAAAGCCTTATGAATTTGATCGTAGTTAGCTTCTTTTTCGTTGAGCTTAAATTCCATTTCATCGGTAATCTGCTTAATCTGTCCGTGCAGCTCACGCCATTCTTTTAGGCGCAAGAAGGAAAGGAAATTGCTGTGGCACTGGTTCAGCAAATCTTTATTGGATGTTTTAGTTTTGAGCGCATTATCGAAGAAATCCCAAATCTTGAGATAGCTCATGAAATCGGAGCCTTCCCCCGAAAATTTAGCATGTGCATTATCGGCTGCTTCCCGCTTATCCATCGGCCGCTCACGTGGATCTTGGATGCTCAATACGCTAGCTATAATTAAAATCTCATTAAGACAGCCTTCACGCTTTGCGGCAAGGATCATACGCCCTACGCGTGGGTCTAGCGGCAATTTGGCAAGTTGTAAGCCTGTCTCGGTAATGCGTCGCTGAGCATCTACTGCGCCCAGCTCTTGCAATAGCAGATAACCATCAGCAACCAGTCGTGAGCTTGGGGCTTCAATGAACGGGAAATCGACGACATCCCCCAAACGTAAAGCAGCCATGCGCAGAATGACACTAGCCAACGAGCTACGCAGAATCTCAGGCTCAGTAAACTCAGGCCTTCCGTCAAAGTCTTGTTCAGAATACAAACGTACGCAAATACCGCTAGAGACCCGTCCGCAACGACCTGCACGCTGCCTCGCGGCGGCTTGGCTAATTTTCTCGATCTGTAGTTGTTCGACCTTGGCACGCGGACTGTAGCGATTCACCCGAGCCAAACCGGCATCAATCACGTACTTGATACCCGGTACAGTAAGTGAAGTTTCTGCCACGTTGGTTGCTAAAACAATCCTTTGCGAGCTATGGCTTTTGAATATTTTCTGTTGGTCTTCTATACTCAAGCGTGCGAACAATGGCAGCACTTCAATATGTTTTAGCTTGGCCGAACGGCCTTGGTATTTGCGCAAATGATCCGCTACATCGCGAATCTCACGTTCACCCGGCAGAAATACCAAAATATCGCCATCACCTTGACGTAGCAAATCATCCGCCGCATCCAGAATCGCTTCTTCGATCGCCTCTTCTTCGTCATCCTCTTCCAGCCAACGCGCTTCGGTCTTAGCCTTGCGTGCTATTCCGAACACGGTATCGTCATCTAAATCAAATTGAGAATTTTCTGTTTCCGCAATTTCTTTTGCACGAAACCCAGCCTTACCTAAGGGACGATAACGAATTTCCACCGGATAAGTACGGCCTGAAACTTCAATCACAGGCGCGCCGTGAAAGTGTTGTGAGAATCTATCGGCATCGATCGTCGCCGAAGTCACGATGATTTTCAAGTCCGGACGTTTTGGCAACAATTGTTTGAGATAGCCCAGCAGGAAGTCAATATTCAGGCTGCGTTCATGGGCCTCATCGATAATGATGGTGTCATAAGCATTCAAGAACTTATCGCCTTGCGTTTCTGCGAGCAAGATACCGTCCGTCATGAGCTTGACGTAACTGGATTCCGAAAGCTTATCGTTAAAGCGGACTTTATAGCCTACCACCTCGCCTAGCGGGCTATTTAACTCTTGTGCAATACGGGAAGCCACAGAACGGGCCGCAATACGGCGTGGTTGGGTATGGCCTATTAAACCAGAAACACCACGGCCTAATTCCAAACAGATTTTGGGTAGTTGTGTGGTTTTACCGGAGCCGGTTTCGCCACAAACGATGACTACTTGATTATTCGCGATGGCCTTTGCAATCTCGTCTTTTTTTCCACTAACTGGCAGTTCTAATGGGTATTCCGGTTTAGGTAAGTTTACCAGTCGTGCCGCATATTTGGCTTGTGAGGTACGAACTTTCTGTGCGATCTCATTGATGGATTTTTCGACAGGCTTATCCTGGTCTGATAGCGCTCGCGCTTGATTCAAGCGGTTTCTTAACGAAAAACGGTCTGCCAGCATGCACGTAGGCAGTTGTTTTGCTAACGCTTGGATTCGCTGCAAAGTATTGATGTTGGAATTCATAAGGCGCGAATTTTATCACGCCCTAGATAATAGCTATTAAGTAAGCAGATTTTTAAAGACCATTACTTAGTTATTAACGCAATCTTCCAAACCTGTATTACCACCTTTGAATTCTGGTTCGAAATAGAACTTGTGAAAAGTCCATTGTCCTTTGGCATTTCTGCTCATTGTGGCAATGCCGGTGCCATAATCCTTTGTGGCTTGGTCGGTTAAACCAAAATGCATGGCCACATTATTGCCATTGGCCGCAGCATGGCCTAAATACGTACCATATTCGGGTACTTTTAATTTAAAGTGATAACTCGCATAACTATCATGGCTATGCTCTGGTATGAGCGTCATTGTTACCGTACCGGTTTATTTGCCTTCATGCGCGTCATCTCCAGTGCATGTATAAACACCGCTAAAGTCTTGATAAGCTACTGTCGGCGCCATTTTTTGGCATTTACATTTAAACCGGTTAACAGCGTTAATAGCAATACAGCGTACTTCATACGTCCCTTTCTAATGAGGTGTAGCAAACCTATGCTGCATTTCCTTTAAATTAAATTCACGCAAAATACTATCGATGCGCTCAGCGGCATTCTTGCGTTTCTGACCTGTGTATTTCGCAATAATCAGTTCATTCTTCATGGAGTGCTCCCAGCCCACCAGTTCGGTCACTGTTACTTGATATCCCGCTGCTTCTAGTTGCAAACAACGCAGTACATTGGTAATTTGACTGCCGAACTCACGCGTATGAATGGGGTGCCGCCAGATTTCCGATAAGGGTGTTTTGCCAAAGCTTTCATTCTTATGTTTACGCAAAACTTCCGCTACCTCCGCTTGGCAGCACGGCACTAGCACCATGTATTTAGCCTGCTTCTTTAAGCCAAACTGGATAGCATCATCGGTCGCCGTATTACAGGCATGCAATGCAGTAACGATATCCACATTGGGCGGAATAGTTTCAGACTGTATGGAGTCCTCTACACTTAAGTGCTGGAAATCCATACGTTCAAAATGCAGATTACTTGCAAGTTCTTTAGATTTTTCTACCAAGTCAGCCCTAGCTTCTATGCCGATGACCTGGCCTTGTTCAAATTGTTTCAACAATAAGTCATACAGAATAAACCCTAAATAGGACTTGCCTGCCCCATGGTCTACCAGTGTTGGGTTTGGGTTGTCACTCAATATGTCTTTAAATAAAGGTTCAATAAAATTCACTAAGTGATAAACCTGCTTCAACTTGCGGCGGCTATCTTGATTAAGCTTACCCTCACGCGTGAGTATATGAAGCGCCTTAAGCAATTCAATAGATTGATTTGGCTTGATTTCTGGGATTTGCATACCGCTATTTTAAGGCATAAATACTATTGAGCCTTAAATTAGAACCTAAATTTAAGAATCTTTAAATTAAGCTAAAACACAGATAAAACCTTGAGTTTAGCAACTGAATGTTAAAATGCTCAATGTTAATATTTTAATTTCGTTTCTTCATCAAAAGATGACGAGGCGACAAGCCGATGGCAGTACGCTTTTGTACGACGAGCCAGAAATTGGCTTGTCCGTGGAATATATGCGCTTAAGCGCATTATTCACACGCCAAGGCGCAACAACAAAGTATTGCAACAATTTTTAATTTTAAAGGCATTAAATGGCGATTCAATGGTACCCGGGGCACATGACCCAAGCCCGTAAAAAGGCTGAAGAAACCTTAGAGTTTATGGATATTGTCATCGAGGTATTAGATGCGCGCATACCCGAAGCAAGCCATAACCCTATCATCAATGAAATGCGCTTGTTTCGCCAACGGCCTAACTTAAAGATACTCAATAAATCTGACTTGGCTGATCCTAAAGCCACCGAAGCCTGGCTCAATTACTTTAATCGCCAGCCTAATACCAAAGCGGTGGCGCTTTCTTGCAAGAAGCCCGGCGAAGCCAATAAGATTCCCAAGCTGTGCTTAGCCCTTAGCCCGCACCGTGGCACGCATTTAAAGCCGCTGCGCATGCTGATTATGGGCATCCCTAACGTGGGCAAGTCTACCCTCATGAATGCCCTATTGAACCGTCGCGTGGCTAAAGTTGGCGATGAGCCTGCCGTGACCAAAAGTCAGCAACGCTTTGATTTAAGTGAGACCATGAGCATCACCGATACACCGGGCATGATGTGGCCCAAAATCCAATATGAATCTGATGGTTACATGCTCGCAGCCAGTCATGCTATTGGCCGCAATGCGGTGATTGATGAAGATGTGGCCTTATTTTTGGCAGACAACCTGCTCAAAAGCTATCCCGCCCTATTGAACGCTCGCTATAAACTTGATGCTATGAATATCGATGCCACTAAAATAGACGGCGTAGACCTGCTGGAAGCTATCGCCAAACGTCGCTCATATAAACGCCATGATGGCTTATGGGATACCGAAAAAACTGCCGTGGCTTTTCTAACGGATTATCGCAGTGGTGCTATTGGCAGAATCAGCTTGGAAACGCCGGAAAGCAGAAAGCTGATGGTGCATGAAAGTCTGCCGACTGAAGAATCAGCAGAAGCCGAGAGGAATGAAGCTATGGAGGCTGGGCTTACGAAGGACAAACTTATTACTCCCAAATAGCGGAGCACGAGCATCCCAAGGCAGGAGCCACAAAGCATAATAGAGCATTTCAATCTTATTTATGCGATTGATACATCCAATACGTAATATCTAATTGATGGTATGAATTAGGAGTTACAAAAATGCAAAAACAGGGCCTACAGTTATTCAGCATGCTGGTGGTATTAACTATCGTCACCCTTGTTAACTATAATTTTTTTCCGGCCTTAAGCATTACTGGAGTAACGCTATTAAACCTGTTGGTAGTGGTTACCGCGGCTTATTGTTGTGACTTTGTTGTCGCCATGATTGTCGCTTTTTTAGCATTCTTGACGATCAATTATTTCTTTACCGAACCCCGCTATACATTCGAGGTGGCGCACGCGGAATCATGGGCTAGCCTCATTTGTTTTTTAATCGTTTCGGTGGTGGTTACTTCGCTGGTCAAACAGCTCAAATTCCAGACATTACAATCAAAAATTGCCTCTGACCGCGCTCACTTTGCCAGAACGCTCGCCGAAAATTTAGCCATTGCCAGTGAAATTAATCAGCTCTTGCTAGGCGTTTGTCATTTATTGAATACGGAGTTTTCCAAATCTATAGGCATTGTCCAGTTTGAAGAAAATGATGAAAAAAATACTGAAGATAATGGTGCTTATCAAATCACGTTTAGCGCTGGCAATATAGAAATTCCGGATCACCGGTTATTAAACTGGGTATCGGAAAATGGCAAGCCTATCAGTCCTTATACCGATTATTGGACTGACACTATTACAAAGTCTAAACACTGGTTATTGCCTTTTAACCGCTTGCCAAGCAAAGACCCAATATTGATTGTGGGTGATATTGCTAACGATGAAAGCATTGAAACATATGCTGCCATCAAGTCCTGTGTAGATCAAATCTCTCAAGCTTATCAACGGCTTAATAATAGCGAAAAGGCAAGATCCGCAGAATTGCTAGCACAAGAAGAAATGATTCAAAACTCGCTATTAGCTTCGATATCGCATGATATGCGCACCCCTCTTACCTCTATATTAGGTGCGGCTACCACATTACAGCAGGCCAATTTAAATCCAGCCCAAGCCATGCAATTAAACGCTCTCATTGCATCTCAAGCAAGATACTTGGCTGCCACCACCGAGAACATTCTTTCACTTATCCAACTGGAATCTAGCGCTGTGAAAGGCATCGCCATGGATTGGCAATCCCCCGAAGAAATTATAGGGGCGGTCGCCGCCCTATACCAAGATCAAGGTGAGCCAACACCCTTGAAAATAAGCAGTAGTAAGAAAGTGTTGTTAATAAAAGGAAATGCCAATTTACTCATGCAGACATTGGTCAACCTTATAGAAAATGCAAAACAAGCGCATATCGGTAACGAGCCTATATTAATAGAAGTCGTTAAGGCTAATGAACGCATTCATATCAGTATCAATGACCGTGGCCCCGGGTTTGACGAATCTTTTAGCACCACCCAAATAAAAAAATTCTCCTCTTCAACATCCAAAGGTTTTGGGTTGGGATTATCCATCGTTCAGGCTGTAGCAAAACTGCATAACGCCATTTTTACCATCCATCATCGTGAAGGTGGCGGCGTTTGCGCCACATTAAGCTTTGCTGCGGCTGGTATGGATCCTCCCAATGCCGGATAAAAATGCCATTTTAATTATTGAAGATGATGTGCATATTAGCCAGATGCTGCAATCCAGCTTAAAAATAAATGGTTACCAAACCCTATATGCCCCCACCCTTGATGTTGGAAAAAGATTATTCCTCGAGAATAAGCCGGCATTAATCATATTAGATTTGAACCTGCCAGACGGTGACGGATGTAGCATGATTGAGCAGGTACGTATGCATTCGGATATTCCCATCCTAGTACTGTCAGCCCGACAGACCGAACAGGAAAAGGTAAACTGTTTTGACCTAGGCGCGGATGATTACTTAGCCAAACCATTTGGCGTGAATGAGCTATTAGCCAGGATTAAAGTCTCGCTCAAACGCACTGCTATGATGTCATTACGGGATGATGTATATAAGATAGACGCATTAGAAATAGACTTAGCCAATAACCGTGTGCTTTTAAATTCCAGCCCAATTCACCTCACCCCTATAGAGCTTAAGCTTTTGTTTATGTTAGCCAAAAAACCCGGTAGAGTTTTTTCACATCGTCAATTGCTGACTGAGGTCTGGGGTGCGGAATATATCAATGACACCCATTATTTGCGCATTCATATGGGTAGATTGCGTGCCCGCCTTGAACAAGACTCTGCATTTCCACGCTATATTCTGACGGAAGTCGGCATAGGTTACAGGCTAGCGACTACTTAATTTGTTTTACTTTCCTTAAAGGTAATACTTGTTTATGTGATTGATATACCCGCTTTGATTTAATGAGACTTAGTCTATATCTAGTCTAAAACCTAATCAAAACAAAGGGAAATTAAATCATATGAGCACGGAAATACAATCCAGGAGCATAGCCACTCTTACCTTAGGTGCGATTGGCGTGGTCTACGGAGACATTGGAACCAGCCCGCTTTACACCATTAAAGAAATATTTAGCGTCTCAAGTGGTATCGCCCTTAATCAAACCAACATCGTAGGAGCAATTTCCGCAGTATTCTGGGCGCTCATGCTGGTGGTCACTTTAAAATATGTGATCCTAGTATTGCGCGCCGATAATCGAGGCGAGGGTGGCAGCATGGCCTTGCTGGCACTGGCAATTTCAACTGCCGCAGCTGCACCTAAACGAAAAAAAATACTGCTGGGCTTAGGGGTATTTGGCGCCGCACTGTTTTATGGAGACAGCATCTTAACCCCTGCCATTTCAGTTTTATCCGCAGTTGAGGGGCTTGAGCTTATTACACCGGAGCTTAACCGATATGTAATACCCATTTCAGTGGTCATTTTAGTGACTTTATTCGCTTTTCAAAAATTTGGCACGCACATGGTTGGCAAATTCTTTGGACCTATTATTGTAGTCTGGTTTACTGTTCTAGGAGCTGTAGGGTGTTACCATATCAGTCATAATCCATTGATTTTAAATGCACTTAATCCTTATTACGCATTCCACTTTCTGGTCGATAGAGGGGCTGGCATATTTCTGGCAGTGGGTGCAGTTGTACTTGCCATTACAGGTGCTGAAGCACTTTATGCAGATATGGGACATTTTGGCAGACCAGCCATCCGCATTGCTTGGTCTTGCCTGGTGTTACCTGGTTTAGCACTTAACTATCTGGGCCAAGGTGCTTTATTGCTCGCGAATCCAGCTGCGGTAAGCAATCCATTTTATTTATCTTTTCCGCCGCAATTGCTCGTACCGGCTTTAATTCTTGCCACTCTGGCTACCATCATTGCCTCACAAGCAGTCATATCAGGTGCATATTCAATCACTCAACAAGCTATCCAGCTAGGATTTTTGCCTAGAATGCAGATATTGCATACTTCAGCCAGCGAATCAGGACAGATATATGTTCCAGCTATCAATTGGCTATTATTAATAGCAGTTATTATCGCAACTATCGTTTTTCAAAATTCATCTGCCATAGCCTCAGCGTATGGGATTGCTGTGACAGGCACGATGCTTATCACAACAATCCTTACTTATTTTGTATTGCATCATCGCTGGAAATACTCATTCTGGTTAGCTGCAAGTGCAACCGGTGCCTTTATTGTGCTGGATCTATTATTGCTCGCATCATGCTCGGTTAAATTCTTTAAGGGTGGCTGGTTTCCTGTTGCTTTGGGAGTAGGCCTTGTCATCGTAATGTGGACGTGGAAACAAGGGCGTGAAATTCTTCTCCAACATATTCATGAAGACGATCCGAAACTTGAGGACTTTGTAAAAATGATGAGCCATGAAAAACGCGTGCGGATTGAACGCACTGCCATTTTCTTGAGTGCTAACCAAGATACCGTGCCGCAAGCATTGATGCATAACTTGAAGCATAACCAGGTGTTGCATCAAACCAACCTCATCCTCACGGTGGAGTTTTTAGATACGCCTGTCGCGACCAAAGACCAAAGAATTCATATTACAGAAATGGGCAATGGATTTTGGCAGGTCAAATTGCATTATGGCTTTATGGAAAGCCCTAATATTCCAAAAACTCTAGTAGAGGCTTGGTGTATAAATAAAATTACTCTTGATCCATTTACTACATCGTATTTTATTAGCCGCGAGACTGTAATCTCCGGGCCAGGCGGTAAAATGGCCAAATGGCGGGATAATTTATTTGCGTTAATGTCCCGCAATGCGGGGAGCGTAGTAAGTTACTTTAACATTCCAAGTAATAGCGTCATAGAATTAGGGTCAAGAGTGAGTATTTAGGTCTTTGGGCCCAATGATGAAGCATAAATAAAAACTGCGATAGTCCTTTCGGGCTGGCGCAGCGGGGCATGAGTAAAATCAATTAAAATAAGTTAAACAGTTGAGTGCATGCTTTCACATGAACAACTCAATCCCCCTAAATACATCCCTTTGATCTAACCACTTACAGCTTGGCGCTAAATCAAATTAACGCCCTTTTCTTGTTGTTCTTATTCGTCTTATTCTTATTGTCGTACTGCTATACCAAGTTCCCCTTAAACCTCCTAAAAAAAGTTTTTGATTAAATATTGATTCACTTCCTATCATTTACCATATAATTTTTTTAATGATGTTGGCAGTGATGGAACTATGTCATATAGATAGCAATTAAAAGACTAGTAGTTTTGATAGGCAAGGTAGTAGTAAACGCACGTTCGGTTTACTATCAATCTGGGGTATATTTCATATATATAATATAAAAATATAAGGGATGGTGCTTGAAGTACGACCAATTTACTAGCTTGCTGGATGCAACTACCGAACAAGACTGGTCACAATTGATGTTTTCAATTGCCACCAACCTAGGGTTCGACCAGACTTTATTCGCCGTATTGAAATCTAAGGACGAACCTATTGAAAGTGCTTTTCTACGAAGCAATTATTCAAAGGAATGGAGAAGTACTTATGACAGCAGTCGGTTAGGTTATGTAGATCCTACCGTTACCCACTGTTTAAAAAGCGCTATTCCACTACTTTGGACACCGGACTGCTTTGCGCGGCCAGACCAGAAAAACATGTACGAAGAAGCAACCGGATATGGTCTACGATCGGGCATAATCTTCCCTATTCATGGCCCTAATGGCGAATTTGGAATGATGAGTTTTGTATCCGAACAATTGGCAAATCCGGCATCACAAAAAGACATGATGCAATCAATGGGAATTCTCTCCATCATCCGAGATTACGTATTTGAATCTTCAAAAAAATTCCTAACTACGAAAGAACCTGAAAGTAAAATTGTCCTAACACCACGTGAAAACGAAGTCGTTAAATGGACAGTCGCCGGTAAATCATCTTGGGAAATCTCAAAAATATTAAATTGTTCTGAATCCACTATTAATTTTCATTTAAGCAATATCCGCCAGAAATTCAATGTGAATACCAAGCAGCAAGCCATTATCAAAGCCCTAAAGCTAGGTATTATCCAGCTATAGATTACTCACCAATTGGCCTATTCAATAACAGGTAAATGAAATGTAGTATTCCTACGCGCTTGTTGTAGATCTCTCTCCTTCACTACGCCTTCAAAATAAAGTCGAATCAATATCTTTACCGGCGAAGGTATTTCCATGCCTTGTTCAAACCTGCTTCCTCTTGATTGAGTTACCCCAAATCTTTTCCAGAACCTAGTCTGATTTTCCCTGCGAGTTTTCCTTAGTTTTTTTAATATTTCAGGACTTAAAGTAGGTTTATCGCTCGTGTTTTTCATAATTTTGCTTTCCATATCGCGTCAAAATTAATCAGTTTTTATAGAACTGCTATTTTTCATCAATCATCACTGATA
>JACDEP010000039.1 GCA_013816325.1 Methylotenera sp. | reverse complement strand
GCATTAACCCTCGCCGCCTTTCTGTTGAGTTTCATTGCTTACGTTCGTAAGGCACATACAACTGCTACACAACTGGCTGCAGCTGGGCATTTGACTTTGTGGCTCGCTGCTTTTAGTGCTGGCATTGCTGTCTTATTCGGCTGGCTAGCTTTTAACTCGGTGAATCATGATGATGCTGGTCACGCCGCTATGTTGTTACACCGCTCTTGGGCGGTTCCCACAGCAATAGGTCTGATGTTATTGGCAAGCTGGGATGCACGGAAATACCGTGTGAATGAGCTGATATCCGTGCCCATGCTCCTACTTCTGTTCCTGCTATCCCAAGCGATTGCCGTCACCGGATGGCTGGGAAGTGAAGTGGTTTACCGGCACGGCATTGGAGTATTGTCCTTACCTGCCAGCGAAGGTGCCGGACATAGCCATCATCATGAACATGGCAGTAATGAAACCCATACAGATGATACGCATGCAGACGAATCCGAAATGCCTGCCCACCATCATGATGCTGAAGAAGGAGAATCGCATGAGCACTAATATCCAACTTGTTGCAAAGAACCGTGCTTTGATTGCCATTATCGGGTGTACATTGGCCCTGAGTGGTTGCGCTACTTTCTCTAAAGATGGGGGTTTCGGTAAGGTTCAAGAGGCTATAAATCAGCGCATTAAGCAGGAGATCGTTTGGCCAAAAACTGCGGATGAGCATTCGAAAGTTGCTGACCGGGTGAAAGAATTAATACAGCAGCGCATGGATTTGGATAATGCCGTACAGCTTGCATTGCTCAATAATAGAGGGCTACAGGCTTCTTATTATGAGTTAGGGATTTCAGAAGCTGATCTTGTGCAAGCAGGTCGTTTCCCAAACCCTAAATTTTCAATGCTATATACCAAGAATGGCGGCGAATACAACATTGAGCAAACCCTGACTTTCAACATCTTTTCCTTGTTGACTATCCCAAAGATGAAGGAGATAGAACGCCAGCGTTTCGAAAGATCGCAGCAATCAACTGCGATTGAGGTATTACGTCTAGCCAATCAAACAAGAGTCGCTTATTTCAACGCGGTAGCGGCTACGGAACAGGTGCGTTACAGCGAGCAAGTAAAAGAGTCTGCTGAAGCCAGTGCCGAATTGGCTAGACGGATGGTAAAAGCAGGCAATTTTAATAAGCTGGAACAGGCAAGAGAACAAGGTTTCTATGCCGAGGCTGCACTTGATTCTGCTAATGCAAGAACCGCACAGGTGAGTGCCTTTGAAGCATTGTCACGCTTATTAGGAGTATCAGCCGATGACATGACATTAGAAGAACGACTCCCTGATTTACCTAAAGCCCTTACCGAACTTCAGCCGTTTGAGAAAACCGCATTCGAGCAAAGGTTGGATCTAAAAGCCATGAAGTCAGAAACTGAAATATTGGCCAAACAACTAGGGCTAACTAAAACAACTCGCTTTATCAATGTACTTGAGATTGGTCCTGCAAGGGTGCTAGAGGGGCGTAGGAGCTCTGGCTATAAAAACGGTGTGGATATCTCATTCGAATTACCTTTATTCGATTGGGGTGGTGCGCGCGTAGCCCGTGCAGAATCAATTTATATGCAATCTGTGAATCGAACTGCGCAAATGGCTGTGAATGCTCAATCGGAAGTGAGAGAAGCTTATAACAGCTACCGCTCGAACTATGACATAGCGAAGCATTATCGGGATGAAATTATTCCTTTGCATAAAAAAATATTAACTGAGAACCAGCTACGTTATAACGGCATGCTGATCAGTCCTTTTGAATTGCTTGCCGATGCTCGTTCACAAGTAACGAGCGTTAAAAGCTATATTGAATCATTAAAACAATTTTGGTTATCAGAGAGTGCATTACATATGACTCTGATTGGTAGCGGAAATATGAGGGAAGGTAATTAATATGGATTTCTCAAAATTTGGTAAGGGCATTACCAGACGTAACTTCCTTAAGGTTATAGGTGCTGGGATCGCAGCTTCAACAGTAAGTAAAGTAGCTATGGCTGCATTACCTGAGATTGTGACCACAGAACAATCTTCCACTCAAGCCCCCTTACATCCTAGTACTGGAAGACCATATAACCCAGTAGTGACTTTAAATGGATGGAGTCTCCCATGGCGTATGAATAACGGCGTAAAGGAGTTCCATCTAGTCGCAGAACCTGTGCTGCGTGAAATAGCCCCCGGCATGAAAGCGCATTTATGGGGCTATAACGGTCAAAGCCCTGGCCCTACTATTGAAGTGGTAGAGGGGGACCGCGTTCGTATATTTGTGACCAATAGACTGCCCGAACATACCAGTATCCATTGGCATGGACAGCCAGTACCTAACGGTATGGATGGAGTCAGTGGTTTAACGCAACCGCCTATTCAGCCGGGTAAGACTTTCATGTATGAGTTTGCGGCTAAGCGTCCGGGTACGTTCATGTACCATCCCCATGCAGATGAAATGGTACAAATGGCCATGGGAATGATGGGCTCTTGGATTACCCATCCTAAAAATACAAAGTTTATGCCGGTTGACCGTGACTTTGTATTTTTATTAAATTCCTATGACGTGGATCCCGGTAGTTACACACCTAAAATCAATACCATGCTTGATTTCAACTTATGGACATTCAATAGCCGCGCATTTCCAGGAATAGACCCTATGGTCGTGCGCAAGAATGATCGTGTACGCATCCGTTTTGGTAACCTTACCATGACCAATCATCCTATCCATTTACATGGGCATGAATTTGAGGTCACGGGCACTGATGGTGGATGGATACCTGCAACCGCGCGCTGGCCGGAAGTGACGACCGATGTTGCTGTCGGTCAAATGCGTGCAATTGAGTTCATCGCTAACAACCCAGGGGATTGGGCCTTCCATTGTCATAAGAGCCATCACACGATGAATCCAATGGGTCACGATGTGCCGACTTTAATAGGCGTTAGACAAAAGGACCTCGTTGGAAAAATCAACAATCTGGTGCCAGACTACATGGCGATGGGCGAGACAGGGATGGCCGAAATGAGTGAGATGTCCAGCATGATGGATGTTCAGCTACCTGAAAATACCCTACCTATGATGACTGGTACTGGTCAATATGGGGCTATTGATATGGGTGGAATGTTTACTACTGTAAAAGTACGGGTAGGTTTAGCGCGTAACGATTATAGCGATCCAGGACCATATAAGCATCCACCAGGTTCATTAGCTAAGGAAGTAGAGAATGATCTACCACCAGTAGAAAGACCCGTGATGATGGACTCTAATACTGATGTGGAAATGTCAGTGCGGAAACCCATGGGTCATATGGAGCACTAAAACAAAAGGGCATCTTTTCATAATTTTGAAAATGATGTCTATTTGTAAAGGCAGATGTCAGCTAGGGCGGTGGGTTCAACTGACCAAAGTAGCCCGTGATTTACATAACTCGATTTTGTTATAAGCCAGTAAAAGTACCAATAGGAGGATTATCCTAAAGTTTAAGAATTATTATGAACAAAATTCTTTTAGCTTTAAGTATTAATACATTACGTAACTGGATATTTAAGAACCTACAAAACTGTATTGCTACAAAATTCTTATAAAGAATCAAAAAAGGCCTTAAGCAAAAGCGCCTTTAATTTGATTTTCGACAGGCTTTATTACAGTTCAAACAGACTTTATTTTTTCTTATCACATTAATTCATAAATATTAATCTTCAGCAGTAGACCCGATTTGATGAATACTTAAATCCGCCCCATTGAATTCCTCTTCAGCACTTAAACGAATGCCTACTATTTTTTTAAGCACACCATATACAATAGCACCGCCCACAAACGCAATCACTACGCCTAAGCCAGTGCCTATCAGTTGAGACAGGAAGCTCACATCACCCCTGCCACCTAATGCTTTTGCTCCAAAAATACCAGCAGCTATGCCACCCCATGCACCACATAAGCCATGAAGCGGCCATACGCCAAGTACATCGTCTATTTTCAAACGGTTTTGTGTAAGCGTAAATGCCCATACAAATAAAATACCTGCGACCGTCCCGGTAACTAAAGCGCCTAGCGGATGCATAATGTCTGACCCTGCACAGATTGCTACCAAGCCTGCCAAAGGCCCATTGTGGACAAAACCCGGGTCATTTTTGCCCATGATTAATGCTGCTATAGTACCGCCAGCTAGCGCCATTAATGAATTTATAGCTACCAATCCGGAAATACCCTGTATAGATTGTGCAGACATCACATTAAAACCAAACCAACCTACAGTAAGGATCCATGCGCCTAAAGCTAGGAATGGTATATTTGATGGCGGATGTGCATGTAAACGGCCCTCTTTGCTATATCGGCCGGAACGTGCGCCTAGTAAGAGTACTGCTGCAAGCGCTATCCACCCACCCATTGCATGCACAACTACCGAGCCTGCAAAGTCGCGGAATTTGGCACCAAAACTTGCTAACAACCAATCCTGAATACCAAAATGATTATTCCAAGCGATACCTTCAAAAAAGGGATATACAAAACCGACTAGTATGAATGTCGCGGCAAGCTGTGGATTGAATTTTGCACGTTCAGCAATACCACCGGAAACAATTGCAGGAATAGCTGCAGCGAAAGTCAGTAAGAAAAAGAATTTAACTAGGCCTAGGCCATTTTGAGCTGCAAGCACATCAGCGCTGCTAAAAAAATTAACGCCGTATGCGATGCTGTAACCGATAAAAAAATATGCAATTGTAGATACTGAAAAATCTACAATGATTTTTACAAGTGCGTTTACTTGGTTTTTTTTACGCACGGTACCTACTTCTAAAAATGCAAACCCAGCATGCATTGCAAGCACCATAATGGCGCCTAATAATACGAATAACACATCGTTTGCCGATATTAACGCTTCCATTTTGTCTCACCCCTTTAGTTTTTAAGACCAAAAAGAAAGCAAAAGGCGCGCCAATACTTAATGCATTGTTTTTAAATATAAATTTATTGAGGAAGCGTGAAGAGATGCACTACACTGGTGCTATGTTTAGTGCATTGCACCAATATCATGCAATTACTGGTAATTATTGATTCGTGATTATTATAAGAAGAGTTATTGCAAAATATTTCCTGAGCCATCTTGTAACACCATGCTGGCAGCATCAGGATTGCCGGTCCAGAAGTGATAAAACTCCCGCACTACAACTAAGAATAGACGTCTGTTCTGCTTAATATTAAATAACGGTAAAGTAAGATCTACCGCCGTACGGTAAGATTTATGATTCCTGACAGGTGCATCGCGTAGCCGGATAAGAATCACTTTAGCTAGCTTCACACGGGTATCGACGACCGTCTGTTCTGCACCTTCGTGTCGCAATGCTTGTGTATAGGCTTTTAAAGGCCAGTTTTCAGAAGTGTCAAATTTTTCGGTTTCTAGCCTATCCCATATTGACTTTAGTGAGGTAGAAAGCGGCTTCCAGTCGCTAGGGTGAATGTCAAAGCCGGCATTAATGCTGAGAGAGGCGATGGCTTTAAAATCTTTTACCCAAAAAGGATAAAATTCGCGTGCTGTAGTCAGGTTTTCATGCCAGCTATCCGCTGGAACTGTTTCCATTACCGCTTCGATTGCTTCGCGGTACTCCGGACCGTCCAATGCTTTCTCAGCTAGCTGTGCCGCTAATATATCGAGAAATGAAGCCCGTTTTTCAAGTATAGAATCGTCTGCACCTTTGGCTTGCAGTAATTTTATATAAGCATTGATAGCTTCTTTTTCACGCGAGGGATTCATCGAATTATTTTTGACCTAGTCAGTTCACCAAACTATATCTGATAAATTATGGTTAAGCTTACAATTTTCAATAATAATGCATTTATTAAATACTCTTAACAATATGCGTATTGAATAATTCCAATCTATCAATTATTTAGTAAAAAATGAGATATTAATGACAAATGAACAAGCACTAAGTTACATGCACAACCTTTTACGTGGCATGTTAGATAAAAAAGCTTCAGATTTATTCATTTCCGCAGATTTTCCTCCCGCCATGAAAATTGACGGAAAAATGACCCCAGTAAGCCAACAAAAACTGACGGGTGAATTCACCAAAGCTTTTGCTGATGCGCTGATGAGTGAAAAGCAACGCCAGGAATTTGCCGAAGAGAAAGAGTGTAACTTCGCCATCTACCCTAAAGAAATTGGCCGTTTTCGGGTTAACGTCTTCATGCAGCAGGAAAAAGTGGGCATGGTGCTACGTACCATTACCACCAAAATACCAAACTTTAATGACTTAGGGCTGCCGGAAGTACTCAAAGAAGTGATGATGACCAAGCGTGGTCTGGTAATTTTGGTTGGCGGCACCGGATCAGGAAAATCTACGACTTTGGCCGCCTTAATCGATTACCGCAATGAGCATAGTTATGGTCATATTATTACTGTAGAAGACCCGGTGGAATATGTGCATCCAAGTAAAAACTGTCTGATTACGCATCGGGAAGTCGGCCGTGATACAAAGAATTGGCTTAGTGCGCTAAAAAATACTTTGCGTCAGGCTCCTGACGTAATCTTGATTGGCGAAATCCGCGACCGTGAAACCATGGAGTTCGCACTGGCATTCGCTGAAACAGGGCACTTGTGTATGGCTACATTGCATGCCAATAGCTCCAACCAAGCATTAGACCGTATTATCAACTTTTTCCCTGAAGAGCGTCACGCCCAATTGCATATGGATTTATCGCTCAACCTGAAAGCTTTTATTTCACAACGCTTGGTATCACGAACCGGCGGTGGGCGATGCGCGGCGATTGAGATACTACTCAATTCACCACTGGTTTCAGACCTGATTCTTAAGGGCGAAACCAACATGGTAAAAGAAGCCATGGCAAAATCGGTTGAACTGGGTATGCAGACTTTTGACCAAGCGCTCTTTAAATTATGCGAAGAAGGCCGCATTACAGAAGAGGACGCACTACGTAATGCTGATTCCATCAACGAATTACGCTTACGATTTAAATTACATGGCAAAAATGCTGGTATTAAAGACGGCGCGTCCAAGGTGGATAGCTTATCCTTACATGAAGATGAGCCTGAAGAAGAAACCGAATAACCGGACAAGGCCGAATAATTGGATGCATTATGATGGAATTAGCGTTATTGGCAATATTGATTTTTATTACCTGGTTTTGGTTAGATAGCCTTGCAAAACGGGAACGGGCGATTCTTCTTGGTCAAGAGCTGGCGGGTCGTTTTAACTTGCAACTGCTAGATGAAACAGTAGCCTGTAGCAGGATCTGGATGGGGCGTAATCGTAAAGGTCATGCACAACTTTTGCGCACTTATGAATTCGATGTCAGTGCCAACGGGGCAGACCGCCTACATTGCCAGTTGATGCTATTGGGTAACCAATTGGGTTCATGGCACATTCCACCGTATTTACAACCAGTGTAATAATTTAGGATTCCATGTATATCGGCCGTTTCGCACCCTCCCCTACAGGCCCCTTACACTTTGGTTCCTTGGTTGCAGCGGTAGCTAGCTACGCAGAAGCAAAAAAAAATCAGGGTAAATGGCTGGTGCGGATGGAAGATTTGGATAAGCCGCGTGAAGTTGCAGGAGCTGCAGACCACATATTAAGCACATTGTCAGCATTGGGTTTTGAGTGGGATAGTAAAGTTCTATTCCAAAGCCAGCGTACAGATTATTACCAAGCTGCCTTCGAGCTATTATTAGGTAAAGGGCTTATTTACCCATGCAGTTGTTCACGCAAAGAAATCGCCGATTCCGCCAATATGGGTATTGAAGGCGTAATTTATCCAGGGACTTGTTTGAAACACCCTTTAAAATCGAATGGACTGATAGCGTGGCGGGTTAAAACTAAGGATGAAGCTTTAGATTTTACCGATGCCATTCAAACAAGCAATTGCCCGCAAGTGATTCGGCAAAATCTGGCAAAGGATATCGGTGACTTCATTTTAAAGCGCGCTGATGGTTTCTTCGCTTACCAATTAGCGGTAGTGGTAGACGATGCAGCACAAGGCATTAGCCATATTGTGCGCGGTGCGGATTTGCTAAGTTCCACACCACGGCAAATCTATTTGCAAAAATTGCTCGGTTTCTCACAACCCTATTATACACATGTGCCTATAGCTACTAATCAAGTAGGAGAGAAGCTCAGCAAACAAACACGTGCAATAGCAATAGATAGTTTGCATGCAGCATTATTGCTTAGTAAAGCGTTGAAGTTTCTAGGGCAAGCGCCGCCATCGGAGCTTGAGAAATACTCAGTTCAAGAGGTATGGGATTGGGCATTAAAACATTGGGATTTGAACAAAATTCCAACCGCATTCAAGTTGCTGGGTAGTTAAAATGTTAAAATATAGTCATGGATATTTCACAAGACACCCTTCAACGATTTGTATTTGAAAATACAGCTATCCGCGGCAATATCGTTCATTTAAATCAGACCTTTCACTTGGCTTTACATAAGCAGCTTATGCCTAAAGGGCTGCGTAATGCACTAGGCGAACTTATGGCAGCCAGTGCATTACTATCAGCCACCCTCAAAATGAATGGCTCGCTGGTATTGCAGATACAAAGCAAAGGCTTATTAAAATTACTAGTCGTTGAGTGCAATTCAGATTTCGGTATCCGGGCTACTGCAAAATGGAGTGGCGAAGTCCGTAACGACCAAAATTTGTTTGAATTAATAGAACAAGGTCAATTCATGATCACACTAGATCCAAAAGACGGCAACCAGGCATATCAAGGTATTGTTGCACTAGAAGGCGATAACATCAGCGCAATACTTGAAAACTATATGCTGCGATCAGAGCAAATCGATACGCGCATCTGGTTAAGCTGTGATGGTAACTCGGCCGCTGGTATGTTGCTGCAGAAACTACCCGAAACCATGAACCAAATCACCAAGAATCAAGATGTGGATACATGGAATCGTGTTGGTTTAGTGGCTAATACGGTTACGGATGATGAATTACTCCACTTGGCAACAGAAACCTTACTCACCAGGCTATTCAATCAGGAAGATATCCGTTTATTCGAGGCTAGTGCCACTCAGTTTTTTTGCAGCTGCTCACGTGAAAGCGTAGGTAATATGCTGCGCATGTTGGGGAAACAAGAGTTAAGCAACATTATTGAAGAACGCGGTGAAGTCGAGGTGAATTGCGATTTTTGTAATACACAATACCTCTTTAATAAAATCGACACTACCCAACTATTTACTACAGAAATTAATCCAGCAGTTATTCCACAAGATGGTAAGCCTGCCGTGCATTAAGCTGAAAAATTAATCGGTCTTCTTTGATTACTCATGATGGATTACTTGCATATAGACGGGAGGTAATCAATGGATACATTTGTACGATTTATCCCCTTGATAATCATATTTTTGGGTGCTTTAGCATTGCCGCATACCCAAGTAATGGGGACCCTCTGAGACTCTTCGATTACAGCAGGCCTAATACTTAAAATTTTTCCTTGAAGCTGAGGATGAGCTTTATTGCCAAAGATCATATGAATAGCTCCATTTTGTACTTCTAGCGAGCTAATGAAATTACTCACGACTTTTTCCGGCACTGGTAGATTCGCTTGTAGATTATCTACTGGCAAAGTCTTAAGTGAAGTCCATGCATAATTAATAGGTTCTTTGGCAATATCTGCTAAGGGTATAGCAGCAAGCACCTGTTCGCGAACAATTCGATGCATGCTCGATGGAATCGCAATCATCGCTAAGATAGCAATAATGGCTACCACGACCATCATTTCAATGACAGAAAATCCTAATAGTCTGCTAAGTCTAGCTTTCATTTATCAATCTCTAATTTATGATTAACTTGTCTTGTACGTTCAAACAGGCATATCGCTGTGGCAGCTCCTGCGTTTAAAGACTCTATTGAACCCAATAGGCTGGTAGCCATTGGGATGGTAATGCTTTTACTGGTCGCTGCCATGACTTGTTTAGATAAGCCGGCGCCTTCGTTGCCAATAACAAAAGCGGTCGCTGCAGTTAAATCCTGTTCATATATAGATTCTCCATCCATTGCTGTAGCATAGCTATTCCCAGCGAATTTTTGTAGTTCTGCGATTAAGTCAGACCGCTCGACAATGGGCAAAACAAATTGTGCACCCTGCCCACCTCGCAAGGCTTTAGGCGACCAAACATCTGTACTACCTATACTTAAATACACCGCATGTACCCCTGCTCCCGCTGCAGTCCGTAATATACTGCCTAAGTTTCCTGGATCCTGAATATCTTCCAGCATCAATACGAAATCTATTTGTTCTGGCACCGGCAACTGCGGAATTTTTACCAGGGCTAAAACCCCAGTAGCATTCGTAACCGGTGTTAATTCTGCAAACATTAAAGTGGGCAACATCACCGTAGATACATGTTCTAATGCCTGAATAAGGCATGTAGCTTCAAGGCTACTTTTCCCCTCGGGGATAATCAGTACATCTGGGTCACCGAATGTAGCTATATAGGATTCGATTAAATGAACACCATCTAATAGAGTCTTACCTTCGCTTCTCCGTTCCCGCGCACTATCTGATAATTTTTTTAGCTGTTTGAAAATTGCGTTATCACGCGAAATAATATGTTTAAAAGTCATGCAGCCATTACTTATATTTAAAAAATGTTAGTGTAACTTAAAGGTTGATGGCGTTTTACTATTATGTGACCTAGGTTAACGCACTGGTTTATAATTTTGTAATAAACATTACAAGGTAAAAGTCATGAAATCATTTAAATTGGTATTCGATTAGTATGCAATTAGAACGAATATTACAGGCGCAAGGTTTTGGTACGCGCAAGTTATGCCGCATCATGATCTGGAATGGCGAAATCACAGTGAATGGTAAGGTATGTGAAGATCCAAATGCAGACTTTGCTACAAATAATCTAAGCTATACCGTTAATGGGGAATCCTGGGATTACCACGAAAAATCATACTTGATGCTCCATAAGCCAGCTAATTATGAATGCTCGCATAAGACTCAGCATCATCCGACAATTTACAGCTTATTACCCCATCCATTGGTTGAGAGGGATGTGCAATGCATAGGTCGCCTTGATGAAGATACTACCGGTCTGATACTGATTTCAGACGATGGGCAATTCATCCATCGTATGAGTTCCCCCAAACATAAAGTCCCGAAAATATATGAGGTTACCTGTAAACATGCTATAGACGAACAGCAAATAGCGCACATATTAAAGGGAGTACAACTAGTCGATGAAGATTTGCCAATTGCAGCGCTTGCTTGCGAACAAATAAGTGACAGAGTGATACATATGACCTTGGCAGAGGGTAAGTACCATCAGGTAAAACGCATGTTAGCTGCTATAAGTAACCGAGTTGAAAGCCTGAAACGCATCCAGATCGGCCAGTTAAAACTGCCGGTTGATTTGGAAGTAGGGCAATGGCGTTGGCTTAATGAAGAAGATTTAAACAAACTAAAACCTCACTCTTAAAAATTAGAAGTATCTATAAGCAAAAAAGCCGGGATCTCCCGGCTTTTTTATTTGATGAAGTCTTAACTTCTGATTTTAAGATAATTTTTGACTGACTTTACACCATCAATCATTGAGACTACATATTCTGTTTTCATCTTATCCTGTTCACTTCTTACAAAACCATCTAGCAATACTTCGCCTTGATGAGTTTCAACACTAATTTCAATGCCCTCAAGCTCATCAGTATCTAAAATAGTGGCAATCGCTTTGGTATTAATAACATTATCATCAATTGCTTTACCATCATAATTGTCCTTAGAAACACTTTCACTTGTTTGAAATTTCACCTGTTGAGTATAGTGATCCAATACTGCAACAGTGGGCGGAGAAAGTTCTTCTATTGAGCCCCGTGTAGAAGAGTCTGGCATAGCTTGATCTGGATTGCTTGGCACCGTGCCGTTTTGGTTGGGATTAGCTGAATCAGGGTTTGCGTTATCCAGCATATTAGAATCCGGAGTACTCAAATCGTTATCTAACTTTAAATTACTATTAGGTGAGTCCGGCATACCAGCACCTGTTGGATTATTCTCAATTATTTTATCTGGGCTATCATTCATATTCTCTTGGGTTGATTCACCTTGCATACCGTTATTTTGCACAGTACTTTGTGTATCTTTAGGCCATTGTCCGGTTTTAAAGAATATATATTCATCCTGATCTATCGATCCATCATGATCGGCATCTGCTTTGGCAAAGGTCTGTTTATTGAAGGCATGACCTTTTGTAGCTTCATTGGCCTTAAGTAAGCCATTGCCAGAAGTATCAAGTTTAGAAAACTCAGCAGCTAACGGGCTTTTCCAGTCCATGCCATCATCATCCGCTGCAAATGCGCTAATGCTGGCAGTTCCTATCACAAGTCCAAGTGCAATCGCATTTAAGGCGACAACTTCCAAAATGATGTTGGGTAATTTATGTGGCATTTTCATGGTCCCTCCTGTCAATCATTAAATACAATTAATGAAGCACCATCATAAGGAACACATTTCTTTTTTACAGTCCACCTTAATCCTATATTCTTGTAAGAGCCAGCCTACAAAAAAAGCCACTTAATTAAGTGGCTTTTCAAAGGTTATAACTTCGTTTTAATAGCTTAGCTTTTGACTTCCAGACTATTTTTAACGGATTTAACGCCTTCTATTTTAGAGACAACTTCTTCGGCCTTTTCTTTTGCAGCAACGCTATCAACAAAGCCGCTAAGCAGCACTTCGCCTTGATGTGTTTTTACGCTAATTTGCAAACTTTTTAAATCTTTGGTTGATAAAATTTTAGCTTTAGCTTTAGTGGTAATGACACTATCACTTACCACCCTTTTAGCATTACTCTTTTCTGAAGCAGTTTTGTAAGTGACGTATTCATTTTTATCTAAAGTACCATCATTATCCACGTCGGCTTTAGTAAAATGTTTCCTAGTAAATATTTTGTCCTTCGCAGCTTCAGAATGGGATAACAACTCATCGCCAGTCGTATCCAATTTAGTAAATTCTGCCGCATATGGAATCTGACCTTCTTTCACTTGATCTACATCAAACGTATCTGCTCCGTACGCAGCAAAGGAAGATGTGCCAAATGTTAATGAAATCGTGACCATGATAATTTTTAATGTATTAGTTTTTTTCATAATGTACTCCTGTAAATAAAATGACAAATGACCATGGCTTTTGACCACTCAAAATCACTTAGTCTCAATAAGAATACGATATATAAGAAATAAACAGCATCAACAATCAGCTGATAATCATGTAGGAAACAGCTTACAGACTTTAGGCTTACTCATCGTTTAGTTAATCTACATCGAGTGGAATCAGTGCGCGGGTTAGTAAGCCTTTGCCTGGCTCACTGAGTAATTCAAAATGACCACCTATGGCTAATACTCTATGGCGCATTCCCGATAAGCCATGTGTAGTGATAGTTAAAGATTTCATATCAATACCAATACCGTTATCTTCAATTTCTACCTTGAGAAACTTCTCATCGACCATGACATGAATAAAAATAGCTGTGGCTTTTGCATATTTATTTGCGTTATTAAGAGATTCCTGGATGATACGGTACGCTACTATACTGATGGTTTCATTTATTTTAGTACTTTCATCCGGTAGGCTAAGAGTCAGTTGCCACCGGTTGCGCTCCACCGCATCTTCAATTAAGGATTTCAATGCTGGCCAAAAACCAAAAGTGATCATCATGGCGGGATGTAGTTCTTTTATTATTTGGCGTTTAAAACTAATACCTAGGTCAATATAACGGCTGGTTTTCTTAAGCTTTTCGATCAGCTCAGTACCCATTTCAGCGGGAGAAATTTCTTTCAGTTTTTTCATCACCCAACTGACGTCCATTTTTGTCGCAGTAAGGATAGAGCCTAGCTCATCATGTAACTCACGAGATAATTTCTGGCGTTCACGTTCAACATCCGTTTGATAGTCCAAAGCCAGGCTTCTTAACAGCTTGGTTTGCTGCACCAATCTTTGCTCATAAATTTCGTTTTCATGTAACACTTGTTTCTGCAAATGGATTCTAGTTGCAATTTCAGCCAATAATTGCTTAATAACTAATGTCATCAATACGATAATTAGTATCGCTCCACAAATTAATGAAACTCTGGTTAATAAAATGATTTGTAACCGTTGTTTTTCCCGCGCTTCTAGCATTACATAACTCTTGTGCATAAGCATACTGGAGTAGTCAATGAATTTTTTCATTTCACTTATACCTCCATCTAAACTTACAACCTGGCTGGCTTCCACGGTTTTACCAGTAGAAACCAAATCTAAGGTGATCTTCATTTCTGCTGCTTTAGATTCAAGGCTGGCCGTAATGGCTTTTAACCATTCCATTTGTTCTTTTTGCTCGTTACCACTCGTAGTAGCCGTGATTGAGGTTTCGATAGTCCTGATATTTTTTCGCGCATCAATAAGTGCTTTATTGAACGGTTCAACATAGTTCCACCGGCTAGTATAAAGATAGCCTCGCTGAGCACTCTCTGCTTTGTAAATATTAGCTTGGAGTTGGTTTAGCGCAATAATGGTATTTCGGGTTTTTCCTATCAGTACCGCTTGGCCGCCCATCGAGAGTATCCAATTATCTGTAGAAACAATTGAAACGATAGTAATAAGTAAAGTACCGACCAACATGGCAATAGTACGTCCACCAAGAATAGTGACAATTTTTTCGAACCAATTCCAGAGTTGATTCGCCACAACCTTGACTTTGGGCCCTATCAAATTAACAACTGGATGAGTCATCTTGTCAGTGCTTTCTTACAATGAAATCAGATTATAGCTTCTTAAGAAAAAACGCGTATACCACTAAAATTTAGCTCGTAGCATAACTCAATTATCGAAAATAAATAAAGGGAAAATCATGCTCTATTA